>JBGQGR010000544.1:0-2913 GCA_041497495.1 Anaerolineae bacterium
CTGCGGCACAGCGTCTACTTCAGCATCATCGATTCGGAGTGGCCTCAGGTGAAAGCGAATCTGGAAGTGAAGATGGCAAAGAGCAGATAGCGTATCGCGTATCGCATATCGCGTATCGCGTATCATTAATGATTCCGCATTCCGAATTCTGCAATCCGCATTCTCACAATGCCCAAGCAAGATCAAGGTGTTGAAGTCAGTTTAAAGCGTAATCGATACAGCGTCATTCCGCGCACACTCGTCTTCATTACGCGCGGCGATAAAATTTTGTTGCTGCATGGTTCGCCGGCGAAAAAAATTTGGCGGAACAAATACAACGGCATCGGCGGACACATCGAACGCGCTGAAGATGTATATTCAGCGGCACGGCGTGAAGTCAAAGAGGAAACCGGCCTTGATGTCGATCGATTGCGGTTATGCGGCTTGATCAATATCGATAGCGATCACGAATCGAGCGGCATTATGCTGTTTGTGTTCACGGCTGAATCTCGATCGGGCGATCCAATCCCCTCGGCGGAGGGCGCGTTGGAATGGATCGATCGATCGCAAGTGACTCACCTCGATCTCGTCGAAGACTTAACCACGATCTTGCCCCGCGCGCTCGATCTCCCGATCAGCGCTCCGCCCTTCTTTGCGCATTACAGCTACGATGAAAAAGATCACTTAGTGATTGAGTTTGCTGCATCGTCTTCGCCTTGATACCTGCGTTTGCTCTTAACTACAGGACTGTTCTATAATTGCGTTACTCGATCGAGCCGGATTAATCGATCGAGTTTAGCACTTTGCCCTCATCTCACTATCGAAAGGAAACTAATCCATGGTCGATCAATTCCGTTTGGAGTGGCCCGTCGACGAACATCGCGTCAATCAATATTTTGGTGAAAACCCCGATACATATAAACCATTTGGCTTGCCCGGCCACGAAGGACTCGATCTGTGGGCACCGCTGAATGCGAATGTGTATGCGGCGGCGGATGGCACTGTGACTGAGGCCGATCAACCCGACAATCATCCGTATGGTTTGCAGGTGCGGTTGGTGCATCAAGTCAATGGCCTGACTTTTCGAACTGTATATGCACATCTGACGCAAGCATTGGTCACCGTGGGTCAGCAAGTGAAGGCGGGCGATAAAATTGGGTTGGCCGATTCGACCGGCAATTCATTCGGATCGCATTTGCATATCACGCTGAAACTCGATGGCGCACAGACGCCCGGTTATCCGGCAGGCATCATCGATCCGTGGCCATATTTTCAAGGAGTGACGCTGCCTTCGAGTGCGACCACCACGCCGGCTTCAACGCCGAGCGGCTTAAAGATCACGACGACCGATCAATTGAATCTGCGCGCCGCCCCATCTAGTGATGGTGCGGTACTGACAACTTTGCAGCCCAACACATCATTGCAAGTGCTGGATGACGCCAATGCCTCGCTGGCGAAGATTGGCCGCTTTGGTCAATGGATTAAAGTGCAGACACCCAACAATCAACATGGCTATGTTGCCGCGTGGTATGTGCAAGCGGATGCACAAGCCGCGCCTGTCTCGAACATCATTGCCTACACGGACGATCAACTCAATTTGCGATCGGCGCCCGCCACCACCGGCAGCGTTCTGAAAATATTGGCCGAAGGCGAAGCACTCACGCTGCTGGAATCGATCGATGCGGCACGATCGATGATCGGGCTGGCCGGCCAATGGCTCAACGTCCGGACAACCACGAATCAAGTCGGTTACGTCTCGGCGCAGTATGTGCATCTCACCGGACAAGCACCGGCTGCGACAACGCTGACGATTTATGCGACCGACATCGTCAATGTACGCATCCAACCCGCTGCGACCGCAAATTCCTTGACGATCATTTCTGCGGGTGAACCTCTTACCGTCGTCGGCGACACGACCAACGCCACCGCGGAAATCGGTCAAGCGAATCAGTGGGTCAACGTCAAAACGCGCGCGGGCTTCGTCGGTTTTGTCGATGCCGCTAAAGTTTCGCTCACCCCCAAGTTCGCCACGCCGCCCGCGGCTGCACCCACATTAATCGTTTATCCAACCGATGCAGTCAACGTTCGCGCGCAGGCCAGCACGAACTCGCCAGTCCTTGGCGGCGTTTTCAAGAACAACGCGCTGACCGTCATCGAAGATAATCCTAACGTGGCCAAAGCCAAGATCGGCCAGCAAGGCCAGTGGGTGTTCGTCCGCACGACGACGGGCATCAGCGGCTGGGTGGCAGCGTGGTTTCTCTCACTGACACAAACGTAAATGACCTCACAGAGTTTATCGTTCGATCGGGCCGTTGGCTTTTACGATCAGACGCGCGGTCTGAATGAATCGATCGCAACGCATGGCATCCAGGCGATCTTCGATCAAGTCGGTGCACATGCGGCAGTCCTTGAAGTGGGCGCGGGCACCGGCCGTATCGGTGTGCCGCTGGTGCAGCGCGGCGCCAATTGGATCGGGTGCGATCTCTCGCTGGAGATGATGCGCAAGCTGCGCGAAAAATTTCCTCAAGCACGCTTAGCCCAATCGGATGCTACCCGATTGTCCTTCCCGGCCGAACGCTTCGACGCGGTGTTGACGATTCATGTGATGCACCTCGTCGGCGCGTGGCGCACCGCACTGCGCGAATATCGACGCGTGCTGAAGCCGGGCGGCATGTATATCAATAGCTGGCATTGGCATGCTGTGACTTCGATTAGTCACCGTCTGCGCGAGTATTGGCGCCGCCGCGTGGAGGCCTACGGCGCAGATTGGCGGCGGCCCGGCGCTCAAAACAACGACGAAGTGGTTGATGAATTGAAATCGATGGGTGCGCAGGTCTATCGGCGCGAAGTCGTGCGCGGAATCAGCCAGACATCGCCGCGCGAATCGATCGATGGTTTGGCGCAGCGGTTCCAATCGGATACGTGGAACATACC
>JBGQGR010000545.1:0-2907 GCA_041497495.1 Anaerolineae bacterium
GCCATGGCCGCTGATTTTTCGTGGCAAGCATCGGCAGCGCAGTATGTTGAATTGTACCGTCGAGCAATAATGCTTCATAGTCGTTAGTTGAGTAGTCGTGAAGTCAAGAGTTGACTGCGCGATCGATTAACTACCAGACTGTTCAACTACTAGACGACCAGACTATCAAACTAACGCACTACCAAACTATCTGACGATGAGAGACTAACCATGCATGCCTTGGCGATGATCTTAGCGGGTGGACGGGGCAGCCGTCTCAGCATCCTCTCTCAGAAGCGAGCGAAACCTGCTGTGCCGTTCGCAGGAAAGTATCGCATCATCGACTTTCCACTGTCGAACTGCAGCAACTCCGGCATCACCACCGTCGGTGTGCTGACGCAGTATCGCCCGCGATCGTTGAACGATCACATTCGCACGGGTGCGCCGTGGGACCTCGATCGATCGCATGGCGGTGTGTGGCTGCTCCAACCTTACGAGCGATCGACCGAAATGGAGCGCTATGCCGGCACCGCGAACGCGATTCAACTCAACTTCGATTTCATCAAGCACAACCAACCGGACTTTGTCGTCATCCTGGCGGGCGATCACATCTACAAGATGAATTACGAAGACATGATCACCTTTCACACCGAGCACCGTGCCGACTTGACGATCGGCACGCTTCAAGTTCCATTGGAAGAAGCCTCGCGTTTCGGTCTCTTGGAAACGGACAACAACTATCGCGTCAGTTCGTTCGTAGAGAAACCGCTGCAACCCAAGACGACCAACGCTTCGATGGGCATCTACGTATTTACGACCGAGGTGTTGAGCAAAGTGCTGCGCGAAGACGAAGATGATCTCAACTCTGCGCATGACTTCGGCAAAAACATTATTCCAAGAATGATCGAATCCCACAATGTCTATGCTTATCCCTTCAACGGTTATTGGGTCGATGTCGGGACGGTGCAGGCTTATTGGGAAGCGCATATGGATTTACTGGCCGATTCGCCGCCGCTCGATCTGCTCGATCGCAATTGGATTGTCCACACTCGATCGGAAGAGCGGCCGCCCGTCAATATTCGCACGGGTGCGGTCGTGGCGCACAGTTTGATCACTGACGGCTGCGTGATCGAAGGCACCGTCGAGTACAGCGTCCTCTCGCCCGGCGTGAAAGTGGCGCGCGGCGCGGTTGTGCGCAATTCGATCATTTTGACCGATACCGTGATCGAATCCGGCGCGGTGATCGATCGATCGATCGTCGATAAAGATTGCGCCATTCGCCCGAATGCTGTGATCGGCAGCGGCGTGGATTACAGCCCCAACCCGATCGGTGATCTCACTTCGGGGATTTCCCTTGTCGGCAAAGGCGCGGAAGTTCCGCCGAATGTGAAGATCGGCCGCAACTGCATCATCGCCGGCGATGTCCGCGCCAAAGATTTTTCAGGCACGGTCGTGCCCAGCGGCGCGACGATCGGGATTGTGCCGCCGAGCTAATGACCAATGCGGTGCGGCGTAACGCACCACGCAATACTCAATACTAATTACTATTTACTCATCACTGGGTGGACCCGCATGAACAAAATCTATCTCTCGCTTGCCATTCACAACCATCAACCGGTGGGCAACTTCGACTTCGTGTTCGAAGAAGCGTACACCAAAGCCTATGAGCCGATGATCGCGCTGCTGGAAAAACATCCCGGCGTGCGCTTGGCGCTGCATTACAGCGGCCCGCTGCGCGACTGGCTCAAGGCGCATCGCCCTGAATTTATGCGCCGCGTTCGATCGCTCGTCGGCCGCAAACAGATCGAGATCATGACCGGCGGTTATTACGAGCCGGTGCTGACCGCTCTGCCGGATGCCGACAAGATCGGCCAGGTCCAAAAGATGACCGCGGCGATCCAAACCGATTTCGCTTACAAGCCAATCGGGTTGTGGTTGGCCGAAAGAGTCTGGGAGCCGCAGCTGCCCAAATCGCTGCGCGAAGCGGACATCGATTACACCATCGTCGACGATACGCACTTCAAGAATGCCGGTTACACCGACAATGATCTCTTCGGTTATTACGTGACGGAAGAGCAGGGCCAGCCGCTGAATATTTTTGCGACTTCAAAACAATTGCGCTATGCGCTGCCGTGGACGCCGGTCGAGGAAGTCATTCAGTGGCTGCGCGATCAAGCCGATCGACCTCTGCTGCCCGGCGCGCCGCAGCGCGTGGCGGTGATGGGTGATGACGGCGAGAAGTTTGGTTTGTGGCCGACGACTTATGAGCATTGTTGGGAAGGCGGCTGGATGGATGCGTTATTCACCGCGCTGGAGCAGAATTCCGATTGGTTGATCACTTGCCCACCGGCCGAAGTCTTGGATCTGATTGCGCCATTGGGCCGCGTGTATTTGCCTGTGGCTTCGTACGATGAAATGGGCGAATGGTCACTGCCCGCGCCGTTGTCGCGCGAGTTCGCTCAAGTGAAAGAGCGTCTTCAAACCGAAGGCCGCAAAGATGTGCTGCGTTTCCTGCGCGGCGGCATGTGGCGGTCATTCATGGTGAAGTATCCTGAAGTCAATTCGCTGCACAAGCGGATGCTGTGGGCCAGCGAACGCGTGCATCGCATGAAGAAGGCCGCCGCTCGATCGGAAGCCCTGGATCATTTGTGGGCGTCGCAATGCAACTGTCCGTATTGGCACGGCGTCTTCGGCGGAGTTTATTTGTTCCATATCCGCGAAGCGAACTACGCGCATTTGATCGAGGCGCAGAACATCGCTGATCGCGCGTCACATCCGGCTGAAACTTGGATCGAAGTGGAGCAGGTTGATGTCGATCGCGATGGACATGCTGAAGCGGTGATCGCCAGCGACGCGCAGTGGCTGATGTTCTCGCCGGGCGTCGGCGGCGCGCTGCTCGAATGGGATTGGCGCAAGCGCGGCGTGAAC
>JBGQGR010000546.1:0-2907 GCA_041497495.1 Anaerolineae bacterium
GCCGCCGATCAGCAGGCCGACGGAATTGAGCTCGATGCGAAACTGACGCACGACGGCGAAATTGTCGTGATGCATGATGCCACGGTCGATCGAACAACCGATGGATGTGGCCGCGTCAGCGATCTCACATTAAGCGAGATCAAATCCTTGGACGCCGGATCGAACTTCGGGCCGCAGTTTACTAAAGAGAGCGTGCCTTTACTCGCAGAGGTTTTTGAAACAGTGAGTCAATGCTTAATCATCAATGTCGAGTTAACCAACTACACATCTCAAAATGACGGCCTTGAATCGAAAGTGATCGCTCTGATCAAGCAGCGCGATCTCATTGATCGGGTCATGCTGTCGTCCTTCAATCCGTTCAGTCTGCGCAAAGTTAAATCGATTGAGCCACGCATCGTCTGCGGACTGCTCTACTCGCCTGATATGCCGATCTATTTGCGGCGCGCCTGGCTCGCGCCGATCATTCCACATCTCGACGCGCAACATCCGCATTACAAGCAAGTGACACGCGAATATGTAACGCGCTTGCATTCGCGCGGTTTGAAAATCAACGTGTGGACGGCGAATGATGTCGCCGCGATTCGTTCGGCAGTTGAATTCGGCGTCGATGGGATTATTGGCGATGATCCGAGCCTGATTCAGGAGACAATAACGATCAACACGTAACGAGTAGTTCAGGTTCCTCATCACTCTTCACTCATGCCCATTCGCCGCCGTGTCCTTCAATTTACTTTTCATTTACTGTACAATCAATTCGCCTTTACGTACGATTTTGTCGCGTCGATAGTATCATTCGGTCAATGGAAAAATTGGGGCCGTACATCGCTCAGTCGCGTGCGCGGCGATCGAGTCTTGGAATTGGGTCACGGTCCAGGCCATCTGCTGATCGCCCTTGCCCGATCAGGCCGAACACCGATCGGGATCGATCTATCGCCGCACATGGGACGCATCGCACGCCGCAACTTGCGACGAGCAAAATTGAACGTGCCGCAGGTGCGCTGCCGATCGCAGGCGCTGCCCTTTAGATCAAATAGTTTTGACGCCTGTGTGGCAACTTTTCCAACTGAATACATTGTCGATGCAAAAACGTTGGGCGAGGTCAGGCGCGTGACGACTGATCGAGGGCGATTGGTCATCGTCGCCGGGGCGCAGATCGGCGCTCGGAGACCGAGTGTGCGGGTAATTGATTGGTTGTATCGCATCACCGGACAAAGCGAGGCGCTGCCCAACGGATCAGAATCGATCTTCGATCAAGTGAACATGCCCGCGCGCACTGAATCGGAAATGATCGGACACAGCACGGTGATGCTGGTTATCGCCGAAAAAGATCAGGCCGGGTAATAGGCCTGCACCATCAATCGATTGATCAAAGCGATATCCACTTTTCCCGGCAGCGACATAGGCAGCGGACTCAAGGCATGCATATCAGCATTCGTCACCGGAAAATAATTTCCAACTAGATCATCGAAATAAATGGCGAGCGGCGTATCGACGCCCAGATGAATTTCACCGCGGCAGACAATCGAGCCGATGTGAATAATTGCCATGGCCGAGTTGCGCACCATATTAATGCCGTCACGGGCAGATGATCCCAGCAAGGCAATCAGACTGACTTGATCGCGGACCATAAACACCTGCGGTCGATCGACCGGCGCCGCTGTAACACCAATCGACATGAAGCGCGCGTTGTGAACCGTGAAAGTGTGTTTGTCGCGGTTGTTTAAAAAATCAAGCCACGGACCAACCGGCTCGGCCTGGCCGGTCATTTGCAGCGTGGGTGTTAATATGTGTGCGTCAAAACGCGGGCGGTCTGGCATGGGCTTACCTCCTGAGCAAGATACAACTATTCTACTCCATTCGATTCTAAGAGCAAATGACCATGACCACCGATAAATTAAGCATTGATGGCGAAACGTTGTCGATCGAAAACGCGATCGAGGTTGCCCGCCGAAACCGATCAGTTGATCTCGCCTCAACGGCTCGTGCGCGTGTGAATGCAGCACGCGCGTGGGTCGATCAAGTCGCAGCCACTGGACGACCAACTGTCTATGGCATCAACACCGGTTTTGGCATTTTTTCGACGAAGCACATCCCCGCCGATCAAGCCGATCGCTTGAGCCGCAACTTGATTATCAGTCACGCGATTGGCGTTGGCGAGCCGTTCGATGAAGAGATCGTCCGCACCGCGATGCTGATCCGCGCGAATACCTTAGCCAAAGGTTTTTCCGGCATCCGATCGGAAACGCTCGATACGCTGATCGCCATGCTCAACGCGGGCGTGCATCCGATTGTCCCATCGCAAGGATCGTTGGGCGCGTCCGGCGATCTCGCGCCGTTGTCACATTTGATGCTCGTGTTATCACGCGATCCCGATCATGATGCACACGACAGCGGTGAAGCGATATACCTTGGCGAGCGAATGCCCGGTTACATCGCTATGCAGCGCGCAGGCATTAAGCGCAGAGTGCTAAATGCGAAAGAGGCGCTGGCTCTCAATAACGGCGCGACTTTCTCGGCAGCGATTGCCGCGCTGGCCGTGATCGATGCCGAGAATCTGGTGGAGAACTCGATCGTATCTTTGGCAATGTCACTCGAAGCACTGCGCGGGGTCTCGCGTGCCTATGACGATCACCTACATCAAGCACGACAGCAGCTCGGCCAGATCGAGATCGCTAAGCGAGTTCGAGCATTGATCGCGGGCAGCACCTTGATCGATTCGACCGATCGTGTACAGGATGCATACTCACTGCGCGCCGCGCCGCAAGTCTTAGGCGCAGTTAAAGATTCGATCGCCCACGTTCGATCGATCATTGAGCGCGAACTGAATGCCGCCACCGATAACCCACTCATCTTCCTCGATTTGGCAAGCGACAACAAAGCCTTAAGCGGCGGCAACTTCCACGGTGA
>JBGQGR010000547.1:0-2890 GCA_041497495.1 Anaerolineae bacterium
TCGGATTTTCATCGACGCGCGATTGTACCAGAGGAATGTGCATTGGGCAATTGGTGTTGATCAGTTAAATCAGTTGATCAGAGATTTGGGTTCAGAAGATAGAATAGAGAAGCCAGAAGATAGAATTTGAAGTTGGAGTCAAAGGTCGATCGATTCTTGGCGATCCATCGACCGCGGTCGAAGGTCTGCTCGCCCTAGTAGCGAAGTGGATAGGGTCGTCCGTGGTCAAATGAAGGGAGTAAAGAATGGCTACACTCACCATGTTATTGGAAATTTTCTGGACGTTCATGAAAGTCGCGTTGTTTACGTGGGGTGGCGGCCCGGCCTCACTGCCGATCATGCAGCGCGAGGTTGTCGATCACGGCTGGGCCACACAGGCTGAATTTGCCGATGCAGTCGCGCTAGGCAACGCCCTGCCCGGCCCGATCGCGCCGCAGATGGGTGTGTACATTGGTTATCGAGTCGCCGGAGTTGGCGGCGCGATCGCTGGAATGTTAGGCAGCGTCGTGCCGACCAGTATCTTGATGTTGATCCTCGTCGCCGCGTTCGTGCAGTCAAGCAAACTCGATTGGGTCAATTCGATCTTGGCAGCAGTTCGACCCGCCGTGATCGGCATGTTGTTATGGACGGCCTACGACATCGGCGCGAAGGTGCTGGACAAAAACAATCAAGGCATCGGCGCAGCATTGCTAAACAATTGGGACAAATTCCTGATCGTGATTGCGGCGTTCATTGCGCTGACGTACTTCAAAGTTCATCCGGCGATCGTCGTCGTGATCGCGATCGCGCTTGGGTTGGTGGTGTATCGCTAGCCCGGCAAGGGAGTTGGCATTAACATCGATTGAAGGTAAACTTGTAGTGGAGATGAGCCATGGAGAACTTCACTGCCACTTTGACCGAAGATCGTCTCAATAAATTAAAAGAAGTCGCCGCAAAATGCAACATCGCCCCTGAAGAACTTGTGCGAGCCAGCGTCGATGAACTCCTCGCGCGCCCCGAGGAAGAATTTCAACACACAGTCGATGACGTGTTGAACAAGAACGCCGAGCTGTACAAACGCCTGGCGTGAATTGACCGCAGTGGTTAATTGAGAGAAGCACTGCAGTAGTAAGGAGTTAATCATGAAAAAGACTTCGCAACCTAAACTCATGGGACGCTACATCATCACCGATCCTAAAATCTGTCACGGCCAGATGACTTTTCGCGGCACACGGATTTTAGTATCGGACGTGCTCGATCAAGTTGCCGACGGGCTAGCCTGGGAGTCGATCATCGAACAATGGCACGGCCACGTGACCAAAGCGGCCATGGCCGAAGCGGTGCAACTTGCGGGGCAGGCGCTGGCGAAACATGCGCATGAATTTGTACTGGAGACCAAAGCGGCGTGATCATTCTCGACGAGAATATTCCAGAAGATCAACGCCTCTTATTGAACGGCTGGCGGATTACTGTTCAACAAATTGGTTATAACATTGGCCGAAGGGGGATGAAGGACGACGAAATCATCCCCTTTTTGCATCAATTGCGCCGTCCCACTTTTTTCACACGCGATTGGGGCTTCTACGATCGCACTCTATGCCACGCACGTTTTAGTTTAGTCTTCTTGGCTGTCGAAAAACAAGAATCCGCTGTCTTCATCCGCCGCCTATTACATCAGCCCAATCTTAGAACGCAAACACAACGCATGGGCACACTGATTCGAGTCTCCCAGCGCGGTCTCTCTTGGTGGAGTCTTCATGGCGTCAAAGAAATTCGTCAAGGCTGGAATTCATGACCTCCTGCCTCATTCGCAACATCCACACCTTAATAACGATGAATGCCGATCGGCAACAAATTCGGAATGGATCGATCTACGTCCGCAACAACCAGATCGAATTTGTCAGCGCATCAGATGATCCACAACTCGATCAACACCACAAGCCCGATCGGATCATCAACGCCGATCGGCTGATTGTCATGCCGGGCATGGTGAATACGCATCATCATCTGTATCAAACGCTAACTCGCTGTATGGCCGTTGATTCAGGTTTATTCAACTGGCTCAAGACCTTATATCCGATCTGGGCGCGCATGGATGCCGAGGCAGTTTACACGAGTGCTTTAACCGGCATGGCCGAACTGATCCTCAGCGGCTGTACGACAACCAGCGATCATCTATATCTCTTCCCAAACGGATCGAAACTCGATGATGAGATTCGCGCCGCACAGGAAATTGGCCTGCGCTTTCACGCCGCGCGCGGATCGATGTCGCTAGGCGAATCGAAAGGCGGCCTCCCGCCCGATAGTGTTGTCGAAGACGAGAATTCGATCCTCAAGGATTGCGTGCGCGTCATCGAGCAGTATCACGATCCGAAACCGGGCGCGATGCTTCGAATTGTGGTAGCGCCCTGCTCGCCTTTCTCCGTCACACAGGATTTGATGAAAGAATCGGCGGCCTTAGCGCGGCAATATAATGTGCAGTTGCACACCCATCTCGCCGAAACATTCGATGAGGATGATTTCTGTAAGCAAATGTTCGGCGTCTTGCCGGTCGAGTATGCTGAAAGAGTGAACTGGTTAGGTGATGATGTCTGGTACGCACACAGTGTGCATGTGCGCGATCAAGACATCGATCTGATGGCACAGACACAAACGGGCGTGGCACATTGTCCATCCAGCAACATGCGGCTCGCTTCCGGCATCGCGCCGATCCGATCGATGATCGATCATGGCGTGCCGGTCGGTCTCGGCGTCGATGGCAGCGCCAGCAATGATGGATCGCACATGCTCAATGAAGCGCGTCAAGCCATGCTGCTCCAACGGGTGAACGGCAATCCAGCGGGCTTGACTGGACTCGAAGCGCTGGAACTTGCTACACTCGGCGGCGCGAAAGTTCTCGGACGGGACGACA
>JBGQGR010000548.1:0-2888 GCA_041497495.1 Anaerolineae bacterium
CATCATGGATCTCGAAGACGGCGTCGCGCTCAATCGCAAGGCTGAGGCACGGGAGACCATCGCCACTGCGCTGAGTGATTTAAACTTCGAGCGCTCGGAGCGCTTGGTGCGCATCAATCCGATCGGCTCCGGCCTGCAGCGCGACGATCTGGAGGCCGTGCTGCCATATCAGCCCGATGGCATTGTCATTCCCAAAGTCGAGCGCGCTGATCAAGTACAGTGGGTCAGCAAACAAATTACCGATGAGCACACGCGACTGTTAGTCCTGATCGAATCCGCGCGCGCGATCATCAACTTGCGAGAGATCGCCGCGGCCGATCCGCGCATCGACGCGTTGATCTTCGGTTCGGAAGATTTCGCCAGCGATATCGGCGCGACGCGCACGCGTGAAGGCCAGGAAATTTCTTACGCGCGTAACGCGGTTGTGATCCATGCCGCCGCTTTCGGCCTGCAACCGATCGATACGCTGGTCACCGACTTCAACGACGAAGCACGCTTAATTGAAGATTGTCGTCTCGGAGTTCAACTGGGCTTCGTTGGCAAATTGGCAATTCATCCCAAGCAAGTGAACGTTATTCAAGCAGCTTACACGCCCAGCGACGCCGAGATCGATCGGGCCAGAAAACTGATCGAGGCGCACGATCGACATCAAGCCGGCGGATCGGGCGCATTTGCGATCGACGGCCAGATGATCGATATGCCGATCGTCCGTGCGGCGGAACAAGTGTTAGCGAAGGCGCGCGCGGCTGGAAAAATCAGTTGATCAGGGATCTGGGATCAGTTAATCTGGGATCATGCTCAAATTTTTATCGATATTCATTGCGTCTATCTTAGCTGCAAATTTTTATCCCACTTCAGCCAGTGCCGCACGACCATCTAACAACATCCAGCCCACTTCTGCCGTAACCGATCCACCCATCGGCGAATTCGATCTGGACCCCATCGTCTGTTCGTATGCAGAATCGATCGGGGCCTGGTGCCGCACCACCGCGATCGGCAATCGACACGATCATCGCTTGTTGCGGCATGCGACGTTAGGCAACAAACGCATCGTCGCATTTTACGGCAACCCGCTCGGTCGAGGCTTGGGCGTGTTGGGCAACAACACACCCGCGAATATGCTAAAGCAACTGCGCGCGCAGGCGGATGAATATCAAAACATTTTAACCGGCACTCAAGTCATTCCCGCATTTCATATGGTCGTGACGATCGCGGACAAGTATCCCGGCGATGACAAGGATTACAATCATCGCGTCGATCCGGCTGTCATTCAAAAATGGATCGACTGGGCGAAGACCGAAAACGTCTGGGTCATTCTCGACATTCAACCCGGCCGCAGCGACGTGATGACCGAGATCGATCAGATCGAACCGTTCTTGTATCAACCACACGTGCAATTAGCGATCGATCCGGAATTCATGGTCGGCGATAAAGGCATTCCCAGCGAAAGTCTCGGCGCCATCGACGGCGACACGATCAATCAAATTCAAGCCCGGCTCGATGGGATTGCACAGGCGATCGGGCAAACCAAAGTGCTGATGTTTCATCAATTCGAAAATCGCATGTTGAAAGACAAAGATCAGATTATGAATTACGAAAACGTGGAAGTGGTCTGGGACGCGGATGGTTTCGGCGGGCCTTACTCGAAAGTTCAGGACTACGATCAATATCGCCACGAAGCCGGCTTCGATCGCGGCGGCATCAAATTATTCTACCTTGAAGACACGCCGCTCATGACGCCACAGCAAGTCATGAAGTTGGAACCGAAGCCGTCGATCGTCATATACCAATAACTATTCTGCCAACTCAATTAGCGTCTGTCCCCGATCGACTACCTGACCCTGCCGGATCAACACTTTCGCCACGCGTCCCGCATGCGGCGCAGTGATCTTGATCTCCATCTTCATCGCCTCAAGCACAACTAAGGCCTGACCGCGCTCCACAGCATCGCCTTCACTCACCAACACCTTTGTCACCTGACCGGGCATCGAGGCCGATAAACTATCATCACGGTGATGATGATTGCCGCGCCGCGATGGACGTTCATCTGATATGGTGAGTTCGATCACATCACCATCAATCGCCACAAAATATTTCGATCCATCGACCGCGATGAAAACTGTGTGCCGATCATCGTTCGCACTGAAGATCATCTCGCCGGCAGGGTCAGCCTCAAGCCGCACGGCGTAAACCCGATCGTCGATCTGCGCCCGATAATTCTCGCCCTCGCGCTCGATCTTGATCGTTTTCAGTTCAGCGTCAATTCGAAATTGAAGTTCCATGAAGTTTTCCACGCGTCATTGCGAGGAGCATCCTGAACACAGTGAAGGATGCGACGAAGCAATCTCCTGATCGATGATGAGATTGCTTCGCTTCGCCCGCAATGACGATGCTCAGTTATCCGCCGATCCTAAATCCGTCTTTCACATTCCACGGATCATAACTTGCGTCTTGCATCCTATTCCCTGCCTCTCGCACCATCTCATGCAAAGCCACAGCGATTAGCGCCAGATCGCTCGTCCCATAAACTTGTGGATGCCAGTCCGAAAATTCTTTCTGAATAAAATCGGTAGTCTCTGCTCCGCGCCCGAAGATCGAATGAGCCAGTACAGCCCGCAGGAAAGACACGTTCGTTGTCACGCCAAGGATAATCGTATTCTTTAACGCCCAATCCATTTTGCGAATTGCGTCGGATCGATCTTGGCCGAGCACAATCACTTTAGCGATCATTGGATCATAATGAATCGATACTTCATCGCCGGATTCAATGCCGGTCTCGATGCGCACATTCGGCGCGCTGGGAAATATCGCTTTCAACGCCAGCCCGATCGACGGCAGGAATCCATTCGAGGGATCTTCGGCATACACCCGGCATTCGATCGCGTGGC
>JBGQGR010000549.1:0-2879 GCA_041497495.1 Anaerolineae bacterium
AATGGAAATCGCACAAGAGTTAGATGTTCCGCTGCCGGCTGATCAGTGCTATAACCTTTTGAGCAACCTGAACCGAGAACTCGGCTGGAAGGTCGTTGATAGGGACTCTCGAACCTACACATTGAAACTGCAAAAAGGAAATTACTGGTGGAGCCGACGCCTCTATTTGAATATCGACTTGAAACCGTCAGACAGTGCAAAGACAGAGGTGCATTTTAGACTATGGGAGCCCATAATCGTTTTCGGCCTCAGTGGGCTCATAAACAAAGAGTTACGGCAGGTGATCAGCCGCTTCGAAACTGACGTGACTGCGCTTGGCTTTGTCGTTGAATAGCGTCAGTCTGGGAGGATTAAAAAATGGAAATCACGCGAGAGTTGAATGTACCGCTGTCAATCGATCAAAGCGTCGAGCAGCTAAACCAGCTAGGCCTTGAGCTCGGCTGGCGTCTAGCCCGAACCGATAGCGAATCGCATATGTTGGAATGGAACAAAGGGAATTACTGGTGGTCTCATCGCCTTCGCCTGCAAATAACGTTACGATCGTTAGACGATTCTATTACCCATCTCAATCTCAAGATGTGGGATCCGATGGGCCCCGCCAATATATTGGGTCGGAGCGAAATCCTGAATATCGAGTTTCAACACCTGCTGCGCCGATTACAACAATCCGATGCCGCAACGATCAAAGAACAAGTTTGACTGACTCGAATGTCTTTCTGAATCAGGAAAGGAGGTGAATGATCATGGAAACCTGTATCGATAAGTTGGAGCAGTACTTCGCCGGGCAGCGCATCTATTACGAGATTCAAGAACATCGCACCGCCTATACGATTCAAGAAGTCGCCGCCGTGCTGCATGAGAAAGGCGCGCACGTCGCGAAAGTATTCATCGCCCGCGCCGATGACAAGCTGATCATGCTGGTGCTGCCGTCGCATCTGAAAGTCGATTTCGATCGCGTGAAAGAAGTGACCGGGGCAAAACAGGTTCAGCGCGCGCGAGAGATCGAGTTCGTGCATGTGTTCCCCGATTGTGATGTCGGCGCAATGCCGCCCTTCGGCAATCTCTATCATGTGCCGGTGTACATCGATCAGATGTTGGCGCTGCAGCCGTTCATCGTCTTCCAGGCCGGCTCGCATCGTGAGACGATGAAGATCGCCACGTCAGATTACATGCGCATGGTTGAGCCGACGATCGGCGAGTTCGCCGTGCAGCCTGAGCCGACGATGGCGGAGCTGGTATGATGACGCCGATCGAAAAGGAGTGGCATATGCAAATCTTCGAATTTCAAGACACGCAGGAGCAGACGCTGCTGTGCTTGAATTACAACTTTGCCGAAGACTGCAAATCCAATCGCGAGGTCGCTCTGCACGACTTGGGCAATGGCGTCAACGTGAAGCGCTACTGGAACTACAATCGCTTTTTCAAAGGGCTGCATCTGTTGATTGCCTATGAGGGCACGACACCGGTCGGTCATATCGAATACGTTCCGATCGAACACGCCCCGCGGCCAGTACGGGGTGAGGATCTGACGTTTATCAACTGTATGTACGTTCAGCCGCAAGCCCGCAATCGAGGAGTTGGATCGGCTTTGCTGAAAGCGTGCGAAGAAAAAGTCCGGCCTACTTCGAGCGGACTGTCGGCGATCGTGAATGCCGATTGGCCGCCAGCGCCCTACAGTTTCTTTGCCGTGCACGACTTTATCACCGTGGCCGAAGATCATGGCGCGCAGCTCATGGTCAAAGCCTGGGCAAAGATCAGTTCGCCTTCGTTCTTGCCGCGCAAATATGAATCCGAGCAGCCCGATAAACCCGATCAAGTCACGGTCGATATTTTCTGGTGCGGCCAGTGTCCGCATTGGGTGCAAACGCGCGATCGACTGACTCACCTTGCCCAGGGATACGGCGACGCGATCAAGATTCGCGGCATCAACACCGATGATCGAACGACCGTGGAGCGCTGGGGCATTTCCGACGGCTTGTATGTCAATGGGCGTCTGCGGTTTGCCGCGCCGCCCAGCGACATCGATCTGCGGATCGCGTTGGAGCAGGCGGTCAAGGTCAAAGTTGTCATATGAATAAAATGTGTTTGGCAAAAGGGCGCCACACTCAGAAAAAGTGTGGCGCTTTTTTGATCATCGGGTACAATCTTGTAACACGTCATCGCGAGCGAAGCGAAGCAATCTCATTGACTATCGCTGAGATTGCCTCGTCGCCCAAAACGCTCACCTGCCCTGCCCGCTGTTTGCAGGGTCGCAATGACGAATCGAAAATAGGCAGCCACGCATGTTTAAAGATATTCCTGAAGTCAAAGCCGCCCTCACCCAACTGCAATATCTTCCTTCCGACGAAATTGCCACAGTCTTGTTCTTGGCCGAGCGTTTGGATAAACCGATCTTGGCCGAAGGTCCGGCGGGCGTCGGCAAAACCGAATTGGCGAAAGCGTGGTCGGGCGCTACAGGTCGCGAGTTGATCCGCTTGCAGTGTTATGAAGGATTGGACGAAACGAAAGCTTTATACGAATGGGAATACGCCAAGCAGATGCTGTACACGCAGCTGCTGCGCGATAAATTATCCGATGTGTTGAGCGATGCCAAATCGTTGACTGACGCAGCCGATCGATTAGCCGCCGAAGAAGATGTGTTCTTCTCCGAAAGATTTTTGTTGCCCCGACCTTTACTCCGCGCCCTGACGAGCGATAAGCCCGTGGTGCTGTTGATCGACGAGATCGATCGCGCCGATGCGGAGTTCGAAGCGTTCCTGCTCGAAATCCTTAGCGACTTTCAAGTGAGCGTGCCCGAACTCGGCACGATTGTGGCGCGGCATCAACCACTGGTCTTGCTCACGAGCAACAACACGCGCGAGTTGAGCGAAGCGCTCAAG
>JBGQGR010000550.1:0-2876 GCA_041497495.1 Anaerolineae bacterium
GCGCCGCTGCCCAGATCGAGCACGGTGTCGCCCGATCGGATTCCGGCATTCACGGTCGGGAGGCCACAGCCTAGCCCCAAGTTCGCGCCTTCAACAATTTCTGCATCCAAACCGCCGTAATCGATCAACTGATTGATCGCATCGTCGCTGCCGCAGCAATCGGAGTCGCAGCAGCTCTTCGGTTGAAGCGCAATATCGGCATAATGCTTGCGCACTTCAGTTTTGATAGTGATGTCGTCCATGACGAAACTCCTATTGAGATTTGCTTATATAGACGGACGCGCCGCAAAAAGGACGCACATAAAAAGGCGGCTTATCCATCAGCCGCCCATTGCCACCACAAACGCGATCGCGTATTCGCGCTCGTGGGTCAAACTCACCGACCACTCCGTTAAGCCCAATTCCTCCGCTCGATCTTTGGCCCAGCCATGCAGCATCACGTAGGGTTTGCCAAATCGATCCGGCAGAATTTCGACATCGTGAAATTGAATGCCATTGCGCGCCATCAAGCGCAATCCTACGCCAAGCGCTTTGCTGACGGCTTCCTTCGCTGCATATCGAACGGCGAACTCCGAGGCGTGACCTCGGCACGCTCGAATCTCCATCGGTGAGAAACAGCGCCGCAGAAATCGATCGCCGAATTTATTGAGTGCGACTTCGACGCGTGGAACGGACAATATATCGACGCCGGTTGATAACATGCTCAATGCTCAATGCAAAATGCTTGATGCACAATTGAATCGGCAACTTGAAACCTGCAACTTGCGATTAAGCATGGGGTCCCGCGACTGCCAATGCAAAATGATCTGCATCGAGATACTGCTGCGCGGCAGATTGAATCTGCGCCGCCGTGATCGAGTTGATCAGATCGGGATAGCGGATCAAATAATCCAGCCCCAGGCCGTACAATTCCATATCGAGGATCACACCGGCCACGCCGTCATTCGTTTCCAGGCCCAACGGCATCGCTCCGATCGCGTGCGATTTGTTGTCGTTTAATTCGCGCGCCGTAACTTTGGTTTCGCAGAAGCGCTTGATCTCGGCGCGAATCAGCTTCACGGTCTTATCGACATTTTGCGGTGCGACGCCCGCGACCACGCGCCACGCGCCGGGTCCCAGCCCGCCTTCGATCTGGCTGTAGCTATAATAAGCCATGCCGCCTTTTTCGCGCACCTGTTCGCCGATGCGGCCATATAAACCGAACACGCCCAAGATCGAATTGCCCAAGCGCGCGACCAGAAAATCCGGCGCGGATCGCGTGGGACCGACGACGCCCATAACCAGATCGCTTTGGCTCTTGCCCGGAATATCGATCCGTCTCTCCCGTTTGTCCGATAAACGTGGTGCGGCGAGCAGCTGCACCCGATCGGTTGTGGCGCCGATCCAATCACCAAACTTGTCTTCCCAAATTTTGAATGCATCACCGGCCTTGACGGCGCCAACGATCGAGACCATCAAGCCCTTTGCGCCGTAACGCGATCGATAGAAGTTGACGATGTCATCGCGTGTGATCGATTGCACGCTGTCGCGATAACCTTCGGTGCTGCGCGAATACGGATGACCTTTTGGATATAGCAATTCGCGGAAAGCGAGCCCCGCTTTGCGGCGCGTATCATTGTCGCGCTCTTCGAGTGAAGTGAGGATCTCGCCGCGCACTTTTTCGATTTCGTCGGCGGGAAATGTGGGCTCGCGCAAGACATCCGATAGAATGTCGACGACCAACGGCAGATCTTCGGCCAGCGACTTTGCACCGAACGATGAGATGTTGATGCCGGAACTCACATCCACCGATGCGCCGACCGATTCGATCTCTTCATAGATTTGCGCGAACGATCGATGCGTTGTGCCGCGCATGAGCACATCAGTCGTAAAGGAGCTCAGGCCTTCTTTGCTCGTAGGATCGGCGGCGCTGCTCGCGCGGATCAATCCATCCAAGACGACGGACGGGCTGGAAAAATTTTCTTTGACCAACACGGTCATGCCGTTGGGATATTCTTTGCGGACAATGTTGCGCGGGCCGGGAGTTGATTCTATGTCTAATGGCATGGGTTCCTCAATAAAAGGATGAAGGCTAAAGGCTGAAGGATGAAGAGTAATGAGTGATATAATGAGGGAAGAGATCGCCTTGTCACCCTGTCATCTTGTCACGCATTTCGCGGCATATACGTACCAGCAGTGCGGTTCGCTCGTCGGAGATACTTCTGCGCCACGCGCTGCACATCTTTGATCGTCACGGCGGCCAATCGATCGAGATAGTTCTCGAACCAGGTGTAATCGGCGAAGACTTCGCTCCAGCCGTACCAGAAGCCTTGATTTGTGACCGATTCACTCCCAAATGCGAATTGCGCTTTGGCTTGTTTGATCGCTTTGTGCAGTTCCGCGGCTTTTACCGGCTCGTTCGTCATCCGATCAATCTCGGCATCCAACGCGGCGATCACCTCCGCCGCCGTATGACCATTGCGCACGGTCGCGCTCAAGCCGAAGAGGAACGGATCGACGGTCGGGATAATACTTGATCCAACATCCGCCGCGAGTTGCGTATCGACTAACGCTTTATACAAGCGCGATGAAGCATTGCTCGTGCCGCCGCCACCCAAAGAAGAAGCACCGGCCAAGATCGCGTCGAGCGTGATCAGCGCGTGAAAATCCGGATCGTTGGCGGCCGGTGCGTGATACGCGAGTTCGACATAGGTCGTCGTGCCGGGGCCTTCCACGGTGACACTGCGCTCGCCGCGCTGGGCCGGTTCGACGATGGTCGGCTTGGGCAATTTCGGGCCCGGCTCGATCGATCCGAAGGCGCGTTTGATCTTCTTCAGCGCATCTGGCGTTTTGAATGCGCCGACGGCGACGACGACCGCATTGCGCGGCGTGTAATA
>JBGQGR010000551.1:0-2870 GCA_041497495.1 Anaerolineae bacterium
AATCAAAGATCAAAGATCAGAAATCCAAGATGAAGTTTCTTTTCCTCACTCCTCACTATCCTTACCCGCCGAATAAAGGCACCGCGCTGCGCAATTACAACATCATTGCGAATCTGGCCGCGCGGCACGAGATCGATCTGCTGACCTTTGCGGATATTGAGCCACCGACTGATTCACCCTTAACCACTCTCTGCTGTCGAATTGCCACCGTCTCTGCGCATAAACGCTCGATCGTCCGGCGGGCGATCGATACGCTATTATCGCCATGGCCGGATATGGGCCTGCGCTTGTGGTCGATCGAGTTCAGGCAGAAACTGAATGAATGGCTATCTGATACTCATTATGAGGTGATCCAGATCGAAGGGATTGAGTTGGCGCGCTACGCTCTCTCCCTCCCCCGATATATCGGGGGAGGAATGAGGAGGGGATTAGTTCTCTTCGACAATCACAACGCTGAATATCTGTTGCAGCAGCGCATTGCTGAAGCAGAGATTGCCACACGCGGTTGGAATCTCGGCGCGATCTATTCGTCCATTCAGACGCGCAAACTGCGCCACTTTGAGCGGCAGATGTGCCAACGCGCCGATCGAGTGATTGCCGTGTCGGCGGCCGACGCCGCGGCGATTCAACAACTCGATTCTGCATTGAAGGTTCAGGTGATTCCGAACGGGGTGGATACGGAATACTACCGGCGTGAAAACGTGACGCCGATCGATCTGCCGCCGCACTCGTTGGTCTTCACCGGGACTATGGACTTCCGCCCAAACGTCGATGCGGTGTTATGGTTCGCCAGTGAAGTGCTGCCGCTGGTCAAACAATCGATTTCGGACGCGCATTTTGTGATCGTCGGGCAGCGTCCGCACGGTCGATTGGATGTGCTGCGTGATGAGACCTCGATCACGATCACGGGTGATGTGGAAGACACTCGACCTTACATTGCTGCCGCATCAGTGTATGTGATTCCGCTGCGAATGGGCAGCGGCACGCGCTTGAAGGTGCTGGAAGCACTAGCGATGGTAGCGCCGATCGTCAGCACGACCTTGGGGGCCGAAGGTTTTTCGATCGAGCATAACCGAGAATTGTTACTGGCTGATGATCCGGCGGCGTTCGCCCGATCGATCGTGGAACTGATCCAACAGCCGGCGCGCGGTCGATCGCTGGGGCAGGCGGGTCGGGCGTTGGCGATCGATAAATATGAGTGGCGGAAGATCGTGCCGATGTTTGAAGACAGTATCAAAGGCTAAGTTAAGCCCGCCAACTAGAAATCCAATGCAAATAGTTTAAGCTCTTCGTTGTCATCCGGCAGCGTGATCATCTTCTCAAATTTAAGTCCGCACTTTTCAAGAAGTTTGTCTGAACGCTCATTATCCGGCGAAGTGATGGCTGCAATCCGCTTGAGGCCAAAAGTATTTTTGCCATAGGCGATCACGGCCGAGGCCGATTCATAGGCGTAGCCTTGCCCCCAATACTTCGGCAGAAATGCAAATCCAATATCCACATCCTCTAACGCGTCTCTTTTGATCAAGCCGCACAGACCAATCGGGGTGTTGTCGCTAATCAGTTCAGTCAAATACAAGCTGAAGCCCATTCGCTCGTACATCGCCATGGGACCCTTCAATATATAGTTGCGCGCATCCTCCAGAGTTCTTACACCTCGATCGCCGATGAAGCGCAGCCACGCCGGATCGTTCAAGAGTTCAAGAATAAACGCGTTGTCTTCAACAGAAAGCCGACGGAGGATGAGCCGCTCTGTTTCAAGAATTTTCATATGACGTTATAGTGATCAAGACCGAGTTCAACTTTTCAACGCGGCATCGACTTCATCCAGATGTTCACCACGGTGCAGTTCACGCACGACCCAGCGCTTATTGTATGCATAAATTTCTTCGAGTAGCGCTGGCGAAAAATTCTCCAGCCGTTTATCCAACGCTTCGGCGGTTTCGATCGCAATCCGTGCGGCTTCTCGCGGCGGAATGGCTGCCCACAGCGGCAGCGATTAGTCATTTACCAAAATATCAATCTCTGGGAGGAAGAGCTTGCCATCACGTTCGGTCATATCCAGCACGTACATCACGCGTCGATCCCAGAAGGCCAGATGAGCGAGTGCGATGGCGACGGTCCAATGTTCGCCAACGCGATGTTGCATTTCCTCATCGCTCAAGCGCGCAGCCAACGCGCGGATGCGAGCGGTTGAAACGCGGTTCCGCTCGGTAAAAGATCGATCGAGTGTCATCTGGAAGTCTCCTGTCATGAAACGAATAAACTCGTTTTGCTAATCTTCAAACAGTTTCTTCTGCGTGCACTTCGTTGATTTTACTTTATCTGCCTGCTTAAATGTGATCGAGGCGGGCGGCGTCAGGGGCCTGACCTCAAGAGAAGTATCAGCAATGCTCGTGTTTAGGCTAACGCGATTATACCATCAGGCAGAAGAAAGAGGAGCGAGACTATTTCTAAACTACTGACGCCGGATCAGACAGCGATCGATCAGTAAAATTTCAATCCAACAAAAAACTTCTCGTCGATCAACTCGACGAGAAGTTTTTCATGATGCCCTAAGCATTGTGCAGTCCGCACTATCTGATTGCGAAGGCCGCCACCATTTGTTTGAGCGCGGGCGCGATCACATCCGGGAACAGGACGATGATCAAACTCAACGCAAGCGCGCCTAAGATCAAGGCGATATTGATGCGCGATTCGCGTGTCCGAGAAGCCGACGGGTCAGCTGGCTCGATCGGTTTTAGCACGCTCTGCAAGCCGCGCAGCGTACCGATCGCTACACCGACCGTGCTGATCAACAATGCAAACGCAGTAAGTAGATCAGTGCCGGCCACTTGTTGAAGCGCCGCCCAGCGACCGGTGAAGCCGGCGAA
>JBGQGR010000552.1:0-2869 GCA_041497495.1 Anaerolineae bacterium
CAACTCAATCAAGCCGACAAGTGATCATCGTCAAGCCAATGCGCCCGACTGGCAATCTGATCAACACCCACCAAGGATTGAAGTATTCGTTGAAAGGCTTGCGTGTCACTACCGGTTATGAATTGATGTTGTCCCGCGCGACTTTAATCGGCAGACAAACCGCGTTCGCGCAAAGGCCAGCAGAACAATCGAGAGCAGCACAACCGATCGGCGTTTAGAGATCACTTCGGGATTATAACAGAAGAGCGGTCAGGTTTTGCACGCCTGGCCGCTCTTCAATCGAACTTATGACACCCCGGATCGCTTATTTGATGATCTCGTAAGCGAAGTCGTACTCGGAACCTTTGTCGTTGCGCGAATGCAACGTCATTTGCCCGCGCGCCTGTTGATACGCGCCAGTTCCGCCGGTGATCGCCAGCACCGAATCTTTGGTGTCGAAGAACGGTCCTTCGACGGTGAGCTGCCCGTCGCTCAAGGTCAGCGTCCACACACATTCCCACGCCGCGCCGATGGCGGTGCGCACACACGATCCATTGTCGGTGCCAACTTGCTTGGCATTGGCTTCGTCAAAGACCGGATTGGCAAAGCCCAACGTGTCGCCGATCGAATCGCCGGTTGGCGTAACATCGCCAACGAAATCGGTATCGGCATGTTCGACCAGTTTCATTTTGGTCGTGGTGCCACCACTGCTGCAAGCGGCCAGGATGACGGTCAACACAACGGCTGCTACGAGATAACGAATTTTGCTCATGGGTTGCTCCTTGGCTAATGAGGATTGAGAGGCACGAACAACCGAGAGTATAAATTCAGTTGCGCGCAAAGTCAAACGGCTTGACGATTGAGCAGTTGATCATCTGAAGTCCACACCGCGCGATCGATCTCACCGGTTGCGCCGACCAACACTCGCAATATATCGCGAAACTGATCGATGTTTCCACTGGTGAGAAATGAATGTGTACCGATCCGATTCTGCTCCGCAGTCAGATGACGTTCTTTCAGAACCCGATCGGTTTGCCGCGCGATCGCAGGCGCGGGATCGATCACGGTGACGCTTGGTGCAAGCGACCGTATCACATCGATCACAAATGGATAATGCGTGCAGGCTAAAACGATGGTGTCGGCATGTGCGGCGAGGATCAGTTGAAGAAATTTGGTTAGCATATTACGCGTCTTGAGCGTGTCCAGTTCACCCGTTTCAACTTGTTGAACTAGGCCCGGACAAGTTTCTTTCACTAACTTCACATCACCGGCAAATCGCTCAACCACGCTGGCGAACAACGCACCTTGAAAAGTGGCCGGTGTCGCCAGCACACCGACCACGCCTGTTCGAGTTATTTCCGCCGCGGGCTTCACTGCCGGTTCCATGCCAACAAAGGATATATCGGGAAGTGTTGATCGCAAATGCGTAAGCGCCGCCGCCGAAGCAGTGTTGCACGCCACGACGATGATCTTGCAGCCTCGATCGAGCAGGAAGCGCGTAATCGCTTCCGAGAACGATCGGATTTGCTCCATCGAGCGTGGGCCGTAGGGAATGTGAATCTGATCGCCGAAGTAGATGGTGTCTTCGTGCGGCAGTTGTTTGGCGATCTCGCGCCAGACACTCAGTCCGCCGACGCCGGAATCGAAGATGCCGATTGGACGAGGATCGTTCATACCTCACCCCCGCCCTCCCCTATCGCTACGATCTCATTGATGTTGATCATTTTGCGATACGCGATTGGAGAGGGGAAAAATAAAAAGTCGGAACTGATTATAGCTCAACTTCCGACTGTCCCCAGTGTGAATGACCCGCGTCCTTCGACTGCGCGGCGCGCAAACATCCTGAGCGAAACAGAGCGAAGTCGAAGGACGCGCGCCGCTCAGGATGCTTCACTTATTTTCCATTACCAGATGCTTCCACTAGCGCCGTAAACAAGCGCTTCATTTCGGGTTGATTCGTATATAACCATTCGGGATGCCACTGCACGCCGATCGCAAAGCGGTGCTCTTGGATCTCGACTGCTTCGACGATTCCATCGGGCGCTTGAGCCACGACTTTCAGATCAGGCGCGATGCGCTTCAACGCTTGATGATGCCACGAGTTAACTGAAGCCAGTTCAGTCTGCATCACAGCCCGTAAATGCGATCCGTTTTCGATCTTCACCGGATGGGCAATGTAATCGCGCGCGACAACGGCATCATCGAAACTGTGTTGCAGCGCGTCCGGCACTTCCGACGGAATATCTTGAATCAACGTGCCGCCGAGCGCAACGTTCAAGACTTGCGTGCCGCGACAAATTCCCAGCAGTGGCTTCTCATGATGAGCCGCCCAACGCGCAAATTCCAATTCGACGCGATCTCGATCGTCGCTCAAACTCCACAACGTCGAATGCAGTGGCTCACCGTAGATCGATGGGTTAATGTCGCCGCCGCCGGAAAAGACAATGCCATCCAACCTCGCAAAGACTTCGCGCATCGAGTCTTCGCTAAGGATCGGCGGCAGAATCAACGGCACACCACCTGCTTCTTCGATCGCGCGAACGTAAACCTGGTTCAGCGAGAAGATCGGATGATGCGGCGACCTGATGAATTTCGATTCGTTCGCGGTGATGCCGATGAGAGGTTTGTGAGTCATGTTCGTTTTCGCGTCATTGCGAGGAGGCCGCTAGGCCGACGTGGCAATCTCGTCATCGATCGGGAGACACCTGCACTGCTCCCGTGGTAGAGCCTGCGGCTGCACCATCGCAGGACATTACGCTGCAAGTGTTGCTTCGCCACCCGAAGGCCCTGCTTGCTGTGTGCAGGGTTGCGGCTCGCAATGACGTGCGCTCAAGATCAATTCACTTCCACCAAAAACTTTCCGGCGCGCATGATCGGCTCATCGTCAAAC
>JBGQGR010000553.1:0-2868 GCA_041497495.1 Anaerolineae bacterium
CAGCAATGTTTCGATGTTGAGTGTCGGATATTTGCTCATCGTGAAAATATTGTAGCACAAATGCAGCGGATGGCTCATAACTATCTGTTTTCATTAAACCCGTGTCGAGCGTTGGGCGATCAATGACACTGTGGTAGGATTGGCCCAACTCCTTCTCCGATGACGATGGATCATCTTCAGCGGAGGGCGAGCAGGCTGAAGTCATCGGAGAGGGTTGGGGTGGGGCATGCGCGTTATCTCCGGTTCGGCTAAAGGCCGCAACCTCAAATCAGTGCAGGGCGATACAACGCGGCCGATCACCGATCGCGTCAAAGAAGCACTGTTCAACATCCTGAGCAGTGACGTGATCGATGCGCGCTATCTCGATCTGTTCGGCGGCACGGGCGGCGTCGGCATCGAAGCGCTGAGCCGTGGCGCGGCGCACTGCACCTTCGTCGAGAAAAGCCGCGCCGCGCTGGATGTGATCAAGGACAACTTGCAGTCCACGCACTTGCTCGATCGGGCTGAGCTGATCCGATCGGACGCCTTCACTTATTTGCGAAGTGCGCCGCACGCGTGTCACTACATTTACATCGCACCGCCGCAGTATCAACGCTTGTGGATCGAGGCGCTGCACTTGATCGACGCACAGCCGATGTGGCTGGCGGAGGATGGCGAGATCATCGTGCAGATCCATCCGAAGGAATTTGAAGAACTGCCGCTGACTAATTTTGAGAAAATTGATGAACGCAAATATGGCAGTACACTGTTAGTCTTCTATGAGCACCAGCAATAAAGTTTGGCTTGCCGGCCGCGCGATGAAGTCGGCTGATGTGAATGCCCGTACTCTCCACCTCGCTACCAGCATCTTCGACGCGGACGCGGGCTTCGAGCATCGGACAGACGCAAAGCGCGCTAAGGCAAATATAAAACTTAGTGTTCTTGGCGCTTTGGCGGTTATTATTTTCTTATCAGCCTGTGAATCACGATCCTCGGCGCCACTCGCCACACCGACTGCACCGTTATCGCTAACTCGCACTCCATTATCAACCGCCACTTCGACGCCACCAGCAACCGAAACACCAACACCGCTGTCCACCGTTGCCCCGTTGGCCGCTGGCTGGCGTGAGGTCCGATCGGGCGTAGCGATCCGCGAGATGTATAAAGATCAAAAGAGTCAACAAGGCACAATTCTGGTCGTGCGCATCGATCCCAATCAAGTTGATTTTCATGTGCGCTATCAGCCGGATAATCCACAGCATGTATTCGATTGGTACAACGACAGCCGATCGTTGATCGTGATGAACAGCAGTTTCTTCGATCGCTTCAACAATGCGGTCGGTCAACTCACCAGCGACAGCATGAACAGCGGATCGATACATGATCGCATGGAAGGCGCATTTTACTTGACGGCGGTTGGCGCGGCGGTGTGGCCGCTGCGCGGTTGGCAAAAACCGGCTGGCATGCAGATCGTCGAATCGATCGAATCGTTTCCGATGTATCTCATGCCCGGCGGCTTATTGAATCCCAATGTCTCCGATGATTCGACCGCCGCTCGCCGCACAGCCGTCGCCGTCGATCGATCGGGCAATGTGTTGTTCATCGTGACTGCGGGCAGCGCCTTTACATTAAAAGGCATGGGCATCTGGTTGGCGAACAGCGATCTCAATCTCGACACCGCGCTCAATTTTGATGGCGGTTCGTCATCGGGTGTGGCGGTGTGGACGCCGACGGGTGTCTGGGGACTCGATTCGAACAATCAGGTGCCGGCCGTCATCACGGTCGATCCGAAAGTGTTGGGCATCACCGGCAACGAAATCGGCGGCGAAGCGCCATGAAAATATTTCTGATTACATTGATGTCGATCGCATTGATCAGCTGCGGATCGATTGATCCCAGCGCGCCGGCGTCGATTACGCCCAGCGATCTCATTCCAACTCAAACATTGATTCCACTTTCAACGGATGTGCCCATCCCAGCGGATACCGGCTGGCTGAAACTACCCGGCAGCCTCGAATATCGCGAACTACAAGTGACATTCCAAAACCGATCGGATCGTCTGCGCTTAGCGCGCGTCGATCCGCAGCGATTCAGTTTTCGCGTGTTGTATGCGCCGAATCAGCCGCGCCGAGTTGGCGAGTGGCTGGACTCGAATGACGCGCTGCAACTGGTGGTGAATGGCGGCTATTTCGATCCATCCAATCACGCACTGGGTTTGTTGATCGGCGACGGGATAAGTGTTGGCCGCAGCTATCAGGGCTTCGGCGGTATGTTCGCAGTGAACAGTGCTGGCTCGGTACAGATTCGCTGGAACATTCAGCAGCCGTACGTCGAGGGTGAAGGCTTGAAGTATGCGCTGCAAAATTATCCGATGATGATCATCCCCGGCGGTGGATGGAACGATCAGATCGACGACAATGGCGAAATCGCGCCGCGCTCGATCGTCGGCCAAGATCGATCGGGGCGGATCATCTTCATTGTGAGTCCAAATGCCACCTTCACCTTGACCGGTATGAGTCAGTGGCTGTCGATCAGCGATCTCGATCTAAATGTCGCACTCAATTTGGATGGCGGCACTTCGTCGGGTATGCTGCTGCGAGATGGCGATCGATTGCGCGGACTCGATTCGTGGAGGAGCGTGCCGGATGTGATTGCGGTGGAAGGAAAATAAAAGACCCTCAAGGTCTTCAAGACCTCGAGGGTCTAACCAGCAATTTACTTTTCCAGCGTTTGCTTCACCTTCGCGCACTGTTCATCGAGCGACTTCTGCGTCTGCTGCAGGACCATCGGTTCGGCCGCAGGCGGATAAGCACCGGCCGGCATATCCATGGCCATGGTTAACTTCGTCCCACTACCCGCCGCTTCAAAAGTATAAGCCGTCTCCATTGG
>JBGQGR010000554.1:0-2866 GCA_041497495.1 Anaerolineae bacterium
CACGAACAGCGGCTCGGTCTCTCCGACGCCACCATCAACCGTCGCTTGGCCGCTGGGCAAGTCTTTGATGGTGAGATGATAATCGATCGGTTCGTCGTCCATGGCGGCTCCTTGGCTGATGAGGAAGTTGTCTCTGCTCGCGTGCAAGAACGATCGGGTTGAGTGACTATACTTCACAACGCGGCTTTGTGTCAAACGGCTAGATCTCAAATCGATCCTGGAGCATCGATCATTGTTCAGCATTCATTGCGCATTGTTAGGGGTCATTGTATAATGGCGGCCAGTCAGCAAGGAGATCGTTCATTCAATGGATATTGGAAGCATTTTGTTAGCCATTGTGGCCTTCATCGGCGCGGTGCTGGCGGCCTTTTGGCTGACATTGATCATTTGGGCTTTCCGCGACATGCGCTCGCGATCGCGCGACATCTTTGCGCAGATTTTGGCAGCGATGGTGGTGGCGATTCTCAATTTGCCGGGTGTGGGCATTTATTTGTTAATGCGCCCGAAGGAAACTTTAGCCGAAGCTTATGAGCGATCGCTAGAAGAGGAAGCGTTGCTGCAAGGTATTGAGGAGTCGTTGAATTGTCCGGGCTGCGGCAATCGCGTTCGCGAGGATTGGCTGGTGTGCCCCAACTGCCATACAAAATTGAAGAAGTCGTGCACCAACTGCGGACGCGCGTTGAGCCTGCGCTGGAATGTCTGTCCGTATTGCGGCACGCCGGCCTTAGCCGGCGTGCAATTGCAAGCCACTGAAGCGAATGCAGGCTTGAAGCGATCGACCGCGCGCCGGGCTGAAGAAGTGATCGAAGCGCCACCGCCGGCGCAAGCATAATCATCCAAATTAGAAACCAGGTTTCTCACAGAAACCTGGTTTTTTTGCTATTGCCCGTCGTCTTCGCCGATGACATGCACTTTCAACATATTTGTCCGGCTGCTCGATGTAGCCGGAATCCCCGCGGTGATGATGATCGTATCGCCGCGCTGCGCGAGTCCGTTCTTCACCGTCAGCATGACGCTCAGGCGGATCATATCATCGGTCGTCGCGTAGCGCTGCGATAAGATCGGTGTGACGCCCCAGACTAAAGCCAGTTGCCGCTGCACCACTTCCGACGGAGTTGCGGCGATGATTCCGGCACGAGGACGGAAGCGCGCCAGCAAGCGCGTTGTATTCCCGCTGAGGGTTGAAGTGACAATCGCTTTGGCGTTGAGCTCATAAGCGATCTCGACCGTGGCATGCCCGATCGCGTCGGCGATGCCGCGCGATGAACCAATCACGCGCCGATCCGACCACTTCTCGAACGGCACATCTTGCTCGGTGATATGCGCGATCTTGGACATCATTTCGACCGATTCAACCGGATATTTGCCGCTGGCCGTTTCGGCGGATAGCATCAACGCATCGGTGCCATCATAGATCGCATTCGCCACATCGCTCGCTTCGGCGCGTGTCGGTCGAGGTTGAGCGATCATCGAGTTTAACATCTGCGTTGCCGTAATGACCGGCACACCCTGCGCGTTGCAATGCCGGATCATATCTTTCTGTACAACCGGCACACTTTCGGCCGGAGTCTCCACGCCGAGATCACCGCGGGCGACCATGATCACATCGCTGCAGGCCAGTATCTCGCTGAAGTTTTCCAGCGCTTCGGCCTTTTCGATCTTCGTCACGATCGGAATCTTTGAGCCCATCGCATCAAGCAATGAGCGCAGCTTCTTCACATCTTCGGCAGTGCGAACGAACGATAAAGCCAGAAAGTCCAACTGCTGTTCCGCGCCAAAGACAGCGTCCTCGCGATCTTTGTCCGATAAGGCCGACAAGCTGAGATTGGCGCCGGGTGCGCTGACGCCTTTATGCGAACTCAACGGGCCGCCATTGACGACTTTGCAGCGAATGTCCGTATCGGTTGTGCTTAGAACGATAAATTCCAGTTGGCCATCGTCCAACAGCAGGCGTTGACCGATCTTCACGTCGTGCACCAGATCGGGATGGGGCAGATGCACTTCGCGTTCATCGCCGGGAACTTTACGCGTGGTCAGGATGATTTCTCGATCGGCATACGTCATCACGAAACCGTTGGCGATCTCGCCGACCCGCAGTTTCGGACCCTGCAAGTCGCCTAAGACGGCAATGATAACCTGCATCTCTTTAGCAATGCGCCGCACGCGCTCGATGCGCGTTAAATGCGTGGCATGATCGCCGTGCGAAAAATTGATCCGCGCCACGTTCATGCCTGCACGAATCATCGCGCGGATCTTGTCATCATCATCGCAAGCAGGGCCTAACGTGCACACAATTTTGGTTCGATTCATATTCTGATCCTCAGCTAAAAAACGAGGGAGCGCTGTCCGCTCCCTGTTTGAATTAATTTGGTCCTGCGTCGATCGCTGCGATTACGCTTCGAAATAATACGCGATACCCAGCGCGCCCGGCCCGGCATGCGCGCCGACGGCCGGGCTCATATGATAAGCATTGCATTCGCGCAAATGATATTTTTCTTTTAACTCATTGGCTACTTGCGTTGCCTCAACCGTGATCTCGGTGTACATCACGGCCAGCTGCACTTTCGATTTTCCGCGCACGGCCTGATCGACCACTTCATGCAAGCGGGCACGGGCTTTGACCTTCGTGCGGATGCGTTCAAAGGGCTCGACCGCGCCGTGTTTGATTTCGAGGATCGGTTTCATTTGCAGCATCGAACCGATTAACTTCTGGGCGTTGCCAATGCGTCCGCCCTTCGCCAGATATTCCAGCGTGTCCAACACGAACAGCAGATGCATGTGATCGCGCATGTGCTCGAGCTTCGCTAAAATTTCCGGCAGGCTTTGGCCGGCTTGCGCCATGCACGCCGCTTCCAACACCATCAAG
>JBGQGR010000555.1:0-2861 GCA_041497495.1 Anaerolineae bacterium
GAAGTGCTGCGCTGATCGATTCAAGGGAACCGATCAGCGTTGAGGGTTGTAGATCTCATGTAGTTCGATAACTCTCAAGGAGATGTGAAAATGAAAATCAGAAACTTAGTGATGAGTGTGCTGCTTTTGGCGGCGATGATGCTGACGACTGGCTTCAGGTTAGCGTGGCCAGATCAACCGCCGGATCGTGCGACGATCAGCGGGCCGGGTCTGGCCGGTGTCGTCGAGATCACCGATCGGAATATGCTGGACGCGCTGCAGTTGGGCGCGTTCGAAGATTTCGAAACCGGATCGATCAAAGCGCCGTCCGTGTCGGGCGCAGGCTACCACATCACGCGTTACTTTTACGGTGGCAAGTTCAACTTCGGCGAGTTGATCTATTATCCGCCGACGGCGAAGGCTGCACGCGGCGTGCTGCAATTTAACGACGGCCCGCAGCTGGAAGGCAATCACACGCCATTCAACGGCCAGTGGTTGTACACCACGTCTCAAGGTGATGCGGCGATGCAGAAATTGTTGGTCGATCTCAATGTTCGATCGGATGCGGCGGAGCCGATGCCGAATCTTGTGCCGGCCTCGAACGCGATTTGGTTGATCGTTTTGATCGCGGCGGGTATGGCCGTGCTGGGCGGATCGTTAGTGCTTGTCCGCAAACGGGCGTAAATCAAAAACTTCCGAAGTTCCCGAAACTTTGGAAGTCTCGTTCCAAGGAGAGGATCATATGAAGACTCGATTGTTATTGATCGCCAGTTTGATCATGTTGATGTTGAGTGCAATTACGCAAGTCGCTTGGGCTTGCCCGGTGTGCGGCACGCCTGCCAAAGTGACAATCAGCGGGCCGGGCATTGACGGCACGCTCGAAGTGAAGGATGCGAAAGTTGCCGCGTCCTTGAGCGTCGATCAATTCTTCGACGCGGAAAACCGCAAGCCGATCGATCCACCGGCGAATCCGGGCGCGGGTTACGATCTCTATCGATCGTGGGACTACGAATCGGCTCACTTCGGCAATGATCATCTGCGCTACTATTTCAATGCATCGGGCGCGGGCACTATTTTCTATACGCAGGATAGCCTAGAACTGGCTAAACAGATTGGCATGGAGAACATGATCGATCATTGGTTCGCGGCGACTGCGTCAGAAGATGCGATCATGCAGCGCGTGTTCAAATCGATCAATGTCACGCCGCAAGCGTCAACCTCAACTGTAAGTGCGACGATCGTCAGCCCGACGAACAGTTCTGTTTCGATTGGTTGGCCGATCGGTCTGGTCGTTGGAGCCGGTATAATGATCGGCGGTATGCTTGTCTACAAACGCAGACGCGTTCGATCAAATATCGTCACCTGATCGATCAACTTTACTTGGCCGGAGAATAATCCTCCGGCCTGTTTGTTTTCAAGTCTGGTACAATCTCAGCGCACAATTCGTGTGGAGTTAAGATGATGCATTTCAAATGGATAATACTCAGTGCGTTACTCGTCAGCGCCTGCGCGCCGACACCGACACCTAAACCAATTCCTTCAACTGCGCGGATTGCAACGGCATTACCAACGCAAGTATCGATCCCAACAGCGGTCGCGGCTAACACGCCAACCCCAGTGCCGACGATTGGTCCTGCTCCATCAAACGGATCGATTCAAATCGATCTGGTGCCGCTGGTTCCCGGCATCACGAATCCCACCAACTTGGTCAGCCCCAATGATGGCAGCGATCGATTGTTCGTTACGGCCAAGCCCGGTCAAATTCAGATCATTTCAAAAGACCAACTTTTGCCTCAGCCTTTTCTTGATATTAACGATCTAGTCGATCTCGAGGGCAGTGACGAACGTGGATTGTTAGGCATGGCTTTCAGCCCGAATTACGCCACTGATAGATTCTTCTATGTCGATTACACGCGCCAGCCTGACGGCGCGACGATCATTGCGCGTTACAGCGTTTCGAAAGACAATCCTAATGTGGCCGATCCCAATTCGGGCGTCACTGTTTTGAAGATCGATCAGCCACAGCCGAATCACAACGGCGGGCAATTGGCCTTCGGGCCGGATGGATATTTATACATTGGCATGGGCGATGGCGGCGGCCAAGGCGATCAACACGGAACAATCGGCAACGGACAAAGTCTCAATACGCTGCTCGGTAAAATTTTACGCATCGATGTGAACAATACCGATCGATATACGATTCCGTCATCGAATCCATTTGGCACTGAGATCTGGGATTACGGACTGCGCAATCCATGGCGCTTCTCGTTCGATCGATTAACGGGCGATCTGTTCATTGCCGACGTCGGTCAAAACACGTACGAAGAGATCGATTTTCAACCGACGAATGATCACGGCGGAGAAAATTATGGCTGGCGGATCATGGAAGGCAAGCACTGTTACAATCCGAGCAATGGTTGCGATCAAACCGGTCTCACGTTGCCCGTCGCCGAATACACTCATGATTTCGGTTGTTCCATTACCGGTGGCTATGTATATCGCGGCCCAAAATACCCGCAGCTGCAAGGCTTATATTTCTTTGGCGATTATTGCAGCGGCATCATCTGGACGTTGCAACGTGACGCTAAGGGCGACTGGCAAATGATCAAGCGGTTAGACGCAGGCTTCACCATTAGCTCATTTGGCGAAGATCAATCTGGTGAGTTATATGTGTTGGGGTTTGATGATGGCACCGTTTATCGATTGGTGGCGCAATGATCGAAGCCATCACGTTCGATTTTTGGAACACGCTCTATCGACCGGCGTATGCGCGGCCGCAGCGCATGCAGCGTTTGAGCGAGGTGCTGCACAAAAATGGGCTAGTCGTTGAACCCGATCGGCTGGAGGCGGCCGATGGAATTGCGCGCGACGAATGGAATCGC
>JBGQGR010000556.1:0-2857 GCA_041497495.1 Anaerolineae bacterium
CGATCTTGGGCTCGGCGATGTTCAACAGCGACAAACCGGGTTCAGGACGTTCTTTGACTAGAGCCTTCATCTCATGATCCTCCTGCGCAGCGCAAACTGCGAAAAGTATGCAGGCTATTTAAGATAACGATCCAACCATTCAGCGATCAGTTCTTGCACACGGCCTTTGTGCGTCCCGATCGGCAAAGCGTGGTCCGCACCGTCGATCAGTTGCAAATCGGCCTGCGAACCAGCGTGCGCGTGCATATCGGCGCTGTGACTGCTGTCCACCATCAAATCAGCCGTGCCGTGAACAAAACGGATCGGACACTGAATATGTTGGACCACATCGATCGGCTTGAAGTGCAGCACATCGTCAATCGATTCCCACGGCGCTTCGTACAAAAACAGCGGATAACGCACCCGCATCTCCAGCCAAGTTGCCGTCTCTTCGGCAGTCAATGCCAGGAGTTCGGGCAGTGGCGCAAAGCGCGAACGTCCATGCAGCGCGCGTTCATGCCGATCATTTTGCAGCGCGATCAAAAACTCATTCCACCCTGAAACACCACGCCGCTGCGTCCACGTTTCGTGCAGCCAGCGTGCGCCATCGCTGACACTCGCCAAAGAAACAGTGCAGGCCACCCGATCGTCCAGCGCGCTCACAGTGGCGACCACACCGCCGCCCATACTCTGGCCGACCAAGCCAATCCGTTGAGGATCCACCTCCGATCGGGCTTGCAAATATGAGACTGCGCTCATCACATCGAGCGGCCATTCGGTGGCACACAACATCTTGCCCACAGGCGCATCTGTTTCACCGCAACCGCGAAAATCAAATTGAAGAGCGACGTAGCCGATGCGCCCCAAGACATCAGCCAATTCATCAAAGCCGCCGAATTCGCCTTTGTAATTTGCATAGCCGTGAGCGAGCACCACCGCCGGCCGCTGACCAACCGGATCGTCCGGCAAGGTCAAAATCCCGGCCAGCGGCACGCCACTGCTAAATAAACGAATTCGCTCGGCCCGCATTCCCATTCGCCCCGCTGGCGATCACGTGCATCAGGTCGGATTTCGTCGCCTCGCCGCGCTTGAATTCGCGCAGCACTTGACCTTTGTAGAAGGCCAGCACCCGATCGCACAGCCCCAAAATCTCGTCTACTTCAGACGAAGTGAATAACAAGGCCAAGCCCTGCCCGGCCAGTTGATCGCACAGCCGGTAGATCTCTGACTTCGCGCCCACGTCGACGCCGCGCGTCGGATCGTCGAGAATCAAGAGCTTAGGCCCGCTCGCCAACCATTTCGCGACGACCACTTTTTGCTGATTGCCACCGCTCAGATTGATCACCTTCTTATCGATGCTGTCCGTGGCTATATTCAAGCGACCGACATAATCTTGGGTCGTGCGCCGATCGGCGGCCGCGTCAATCAGCCCCAGGCGATTCAACAGCTTATCGAGAATGACCAACGTGGTATTCTTGCGAATCGACCATTCGACCATCAGGCCTTGTTCACGGCGGTTGGCCGGAATGAGGCCCCAGCCCAACTTGAGCGCTTCCACCGGGGATCGCACGCGCCGCGCTTGACCGCCATAGATCACTTCACCGCTCGTTACACGATCCAGACCAAACAAAACCCGGAAGATATTTTCCACGCCTGCGCCTTCCAGCCCGGCGAAGCCGAGGATCTCACCGGCGCGGGCCTGAAAACTAATGGGGCCGATTTTACCGCAGGTGAGATCGCGGACTTCGAGCAACACCTCGGCCGCCGCCGGGACCAACGGGCGAACGGGAAAGGCCTCTTCCAGACGCCGGCCAATCATCGCCTCCACAATTTTCGGGACCGTCGTTTCAGTTGTGCGCCACGTGCCTTGATAGTGTCCGTCGCGTAGCACGGTGATCCGATCGGCAATGGCAAAGACTTCTTCCAGACGGTGCGAGACATAGATGATGGTAATGCCTTGATCGCGCAAATGGCGGATGAGTTCGAATAATCGATCGGTCTCGTGCTGCGTCAGCGCCGAGTTCGGCTCGTCCATGATGATAATCTCGGACCGCGCTTGCAAAGTGCGGGCAATTTCAACCAGTTGCTTTTCGCCTACGGAGAGTTTTTTGACTTTGACGCGCGGATCAATGTCCATTTCCATCGTGGCGAAGACCTGCTGGGCCGCTGCATCCATCGCGCGCTGATCGAGCCGACCCCCGCGGCCCGAAAGTTCGCGGTTGACGAAGATGTTGCCACTGGCGCTCAGATCAGGGAAAAGATTCGGTTCCTGAAAAACGATGCTGATGCCCTTACTGCGCGCGTCAAGCGGGTCCCGAATCGCTACCGGCGTTCCCTGCAGAACAATTTGTCCGCTATCCTGCGCATGCACACCTGCCAGCATTTTCATCAGCGTGGATTTACCGGCGCCATTTTCGCCGACGACGGCGTGCACTTCGCCCGGTGCGATGCCAAAGCTCACATCGTCGAGAGCCGTCACACCGCCAAAACGCTTGGTGATATTCTCCAGAAGAATGATCTCTTGTTGAGCGGCCATGCCAACTCCTATGCGTCGAAACGCAGCTAGTTAGTCAGAGAATGCACGGGTTCATGCAACAACCTGTCGCAATCACATGAACCCGTGCGGCTCACCGCGACCGAGCTGCCGAGCTTAATGCTGCGGCAGTGGTTTTTGCAGTGCGTTCAGATCGGTGAAGTTCTTGGCAATAAAGTCAGCATACCACTGGGTCATGTAGGTTGCATCGGACTCGCGCTTGTACAGCGTGTCCACGTTGTCCTTGGTCACCACTTCCGTGCCCACATTTAGCCAGCCCTTGACGGGCGGTTTGCCATCGCGCAACTGCGCCACCAAGGCCAGCACCGGCAGATAACCCTGCAG
>JBGQGR010000557.1:0-2848 GCA_041497495.1 Anaerolineae bacterium
ATAAATATTTAAGCGTTAAGGTTTTGAGGCATGGGGCTGAATGCGAACCAACAATACCGGGGCAGGCGACTGATCGGAAACCTTCGGTGTGATGCTGTTTGACCAGAAGGCATCCATGCCTGTTTTGCCGTGCGTGCCTAAAACAATCAAGTCCGCATTGGCCCGCCGGGCGGATTCGATCACGACTTCAGCCGGATCGCCACGTGACACTTCTGACATGAGTGATACACCGCTGTCTTTTACATGTGCGATCTGATCCTGCAGATATTCGCTCGCGTCACTCTGCTGCATATCTAGAATCGCCGTGGTCGCAATCGGCAGCAGTTTGCCCGTAGCCGCCTTCTCGTCTTTCAGTGTCTCGATCTTGGGCACGACCACGACTAAATGGATCGCCGCGTGACTGATCTGCGCCAGACCGATGGCGACGGGCAGGCCCTGCTCATGATCGGGATCACCATCGAGCGGCACCACGATTTGTCGGAGGTTGAACTGCGGCGGGTGTTCACTCAATCGAGGTGGAATCAATAGCACGGGAGTCGTACCGTGCGCGATGACTTGCTGCGCGATGCTGCCGAATAAGAAACGGCGCGGTCCGCTGCGTCCGTGGGTGCACATCACGATCAAATCGGCTTGCAGCTCGGCCGCATGCTCGACGATACTGCGCGTCACATCATTGACTGCGTTGGTATGCACATGCGTATCAACCCGGAGATCGACCAGGAAGGATCGCTGTGCCACATCGTCGAGATAAGCATTGGCTTCAGCGACACTGGCCAGATGCCGGACATGGTGAACTTCCGTCGGTGCATGGCGCTCGACGATGTGCAATAAAGTTAATTTGCCGGCGACGAGACGCGCTAGCTGCGCGGCGATCGGCACAGCGGTCTCTGCCAACGGCGATCCGTCCAGCAGCACCAGCAGCCGCTTGAACATGGTCAGCCTCCCACGAAGAATGATTGATAGAGCAGGAACATATTCAGGGCGACAATCACTAGCGCGACCAGACTGGCAAGGATCGTGGTTAACCGATGATTCACCAGCCCCCCCATAATATCACGTCGGGCCGTAAAAAACACGAGCGGAATAATCGCAAAGGGCAGACCAAAACTGAGCACGACCTGGCTCAAGACCAATGTATGAGTTGGATCCAAGCGCATGCCGATCACAATGAAGGAGGGCAGCATCGTGCCCAGGCGCCTGACCCACATAGGAATCTTGCGATGGATAAAGCCTTGCATGATGACCTGGCCAGCCATCGTCCCCACGGTTGAAGAGGAATGGCCTGACGCCAACAAGGAGATGGCAAACACCAAACCGGATGCGCTGCCTAACAACGGCGTCAGTGTTCGATGCGCTTCTTCAATCGTGCCGATGCTGCTTAAGCCATTCGCAAAGAATGTCGAGGCGGCCATGATCAACATCGCCGCATTGACCAGACCGGCGATCGACATGGCGATCAACACATCGATAATCTCGAAATGATAGATGCGGCGCAGCTTAGCCGGATCGCGCGTCACGATGCGGCCCTGCATTAAACCCGAGTGCAAGAAGATCGCATGCGGCATCACGGTCGCCCCCAGAATGCCCGTCGCCAATAGGATGCTTTCAGTTCCCTGGAATTGTGGCACGATGGCGTGATAGGCGAGCAGACCGAGATCGGGTCGATCCAAAATCGTCTCGACCAGATAACAGAGCGCGATGATTCCAACTAAGCCGGTAATCACTGCCTCGATCGGACGGAAGCCGCTCTTTTCGAGCAAGAGCACGAGAAAAGTGAGTCCGCCCATCAGCACAGCCGGCACCAGCAGCGGCGGCCAACCCGTTAATGCGCCGATGCCTTCAAAGAAACCCGGAAAGATCAAATAAATTCCCAGTGCCGCTCCTACGAATTCTGCCAGATCGGTTGCCATCGCCACGAATTCCATCATGATCCACATGGAAAATCCTGCCCAACGTGGATAGTGATCACGCATCATTTCGGCTAAGTTCCTGCCTGTGGCGATGCCGAGTTTGGCGGACAGCGTTTGAATGAGCATCGCCATCAAGTTGCTGGCGATGATGACCCACAGCAGCATATAACCAAACTTGGCGCCGGCCGAAATGTTGGTGGCATAGTTGCCCGGATCGATGTACGCGACGCTGGCGATAAAGGCTGGGCCCAAAAATGGTAAGAGACGCAGAAACCAATTCTTCTTGCTTCGACCACTCAATACTTCTTCAGCGGCTGAAAGTGTTGAGACGTCTCCGGATTTTACATCACTGGTCTTTACATCATTTGCCATGAGACATTATTTCTCCATACTGACGAAGATTTGCTCGGCTAGCTCGCGTCCGATCGAGTGTTCCGTTTTGCCGATGCGCAGCCGCAGCGGTCCGCCGAAAGGTTCCGCTTCGATCAGCGTGACGCGCACTTGCGGACGCAGTCCCAGTCCGGCGGCATAGCGCAGCAGTTCAGGATTGCCATCCGTGACGCGAGTGATGTGCGCCGATTGGCCTTCGGCTAAATCGATCAACGATCGCTGTTGAACGGCCACGATGGTGCCGTCTTTGGCGGGAATGGGATCGCCGTGCGGATCGATCAGCGGATCACCCAGGCGAGCTGCAATACGATCTTCGAATTCTTCGCTGATAATGTGCTCTAACTTATCGGCTTCGGCGTGAACTTGATCCCAGGAGTAACCTAAATCTTCCGTTAAAAAAAGTTCCAGCAAGCGGTGATGGCGGATCGTTTCCAGCGCGACCTTTTCGCCGGTCTTGGTCAACTCTACGCTTTGATAGGGCGCATGCCGCACCAATTTCAATTCGGCTAATTTCTTGACCATGCCTGTGACGCTGGCCGGTGTCACCG
>JBGQGR010000558.1:0-2841 GCA_041497495.1 Anaerolineae bacterium
CTGGCTGGCAAACACCGACATCGCTTTGCCATCTTTGGCCTTAATCACGCGACGCACAATGTCCGCATAACCGACCATGGCGCCGGGTTTGATCTCTTTTACGATCGGACCTTCGGCGGTGCGCGCCATCAAGAACATCAAGCCCGTGTGCGCGAAGGCGATCGCCGTCTTGGTCATCAAGGTGGCCGAAGGTTTATCTTCCGAATGCGTATATGGAATATTCAAGCCCATGCCGCCCGTGCCGGTCGTGCCGACTTTAATGTATATGCGCGTGTGCACTTCGGTCATCGCTCGTTGAATGATGAACACATGCCGCACCAACTGCGGCACGGATTGTTCGATCAATAATGTCTCCAGCATTTTTTTGGCGACGCCGCTCGCCAATAAGGTAGCGTCGGCATTGCCCGCTTTGATGTGGGTGATCAACGCCTCAAATTTGCTTTTGGTGATCTGTGAACTGGTGTAAATATCTTGATAGCTAATCGCGGTTGCCGTGTTGATGCTATCCACGACGACATCCGGTTTGTGATCGAGGATCAATTGCGCCAACTGTGATCGCTGGTAAGCCGCATCGAATTCGCCAAAGACATCCTCAAACAACGCCACGCGATTCTCTTCCGTCTCCATGAGTTGTCGGCGCGACTTGGCTTGCTGATTCCATTCCGTGCGCAGAAAGATGTCGCCCACAAAACCGTTGAATTCGATCGATGGAAATTCGATCTTCAGTTGGCCAATCGCGCCGCTGACTTCCTGTGGATAGAGCGAAGCGATGACAATCGTTTTCGGCTGCAGCTTGCGCGCAATCTCCCGCGCGATCTGCAGCCCGATCATGCCCCCGCCGCCCAAAATCAAAAAGGTTCCGTCCATGTATTAACTCCATCGTCATTGCGAGCCGCCGATCCTGCATAAGACGCGCAGGACCTTCGGGGCGGCGTGGCAATCTCTTGCTTGGTAGTTGAGATTGCTTCGTCGCGCTACGCGCTCACCTGCCCTGCCCGTTGTTTGCAGGGTCGCAATGGCGTCTCATAAAAGTTTCTTCAACTCCTCCAGATCGACGTTGCCGCCACTGATGACTGCGACGACCTTCGATCCACTCGGCACTTTCACTTTGCCCGCTAACAATGCACCGACCGCTGCCGCGCCCGCCGGTTCCGCCATCAACTTGGCGCGTGACATCAACATCTTCATTGCAACCACGATCTCTTCATCCGTAACAGTGACCACATCATCAACCAACGCTTTCACAATCGGATAGGTATGCTCACCGGCCATCGGCGGAGCAAGCCCATCGGCGATGGTATCAACTCGATCGAGCCGAACCGCATGGCCTTCGTCGAGACTGCGTCGCATCTTCGCCGCGCCGATCGGTTCGACGCCAAATATTTTGACGTGAGGCTTAAGAGATTTAATCGCCGTGGCAATGCCGGAGATCAATCCGCCGCCGCCGATGCCAACGACGACGATATCAAATGCAGCGACTTGCTCAACGATCTCCAAGCCGACGGTACCCTGCCCCGCCATGACATCGAGATCATCGAAGGGATGAACAAAGGTGAGATCGCGCTCTTTTTGTAATTGAAACGCGTAGTCGAACGCTTCATTGTCATTTCCATGCTGTACGACGGTTGCACCATATCCGCGTGTGGCACGGATTTTCGTCGGCGAGGCAGTGTCCGGCATGACGACGGTGCAGGCCACGCCATATTGCGACGCGGCATAGGCCAGGCCCTGCGCGTGGTTGCCCGCCGAGATGGTGACGAGCCCTTTATCTTTTTGGGCTTGAGAAAGTTTCTGAATCTTGTTGAGTGCGCCGCGAGTTTTGAATGATCCGGTTTTCTGAAAGAGTTCGGCCTTGAGGTAAACGGTGACATCGATCTCGCGCCCGATCGCGGTGGAGGTAAAGACGGGCGTCAGATGGACTTTGTCGCGGATCGATTGGCGCGCGGCTTGAATGTTTTCTAAACTGAGCATCAACTCTATGATACTACGAGAATCACGGATGAGGAAATCGAATCTTCAAGCAATCCTGCGGCGAAGTATAATAGACGCAACTCACGGAATGCTATTTGGGCCAATTCATAAGAGGTTAAGGCTAGTTATGCGAAAGGTAATTTCGATATGCCTTTTGGCAATGTCAATAATAGTAGTGGCTGCATCGTGTACTGTCTCGTCGCCAGTAACATCTGAGCCTATGTCACCGCTGCCAACAATTCGACCAGCAGCAGATGCATATGTTATCTACACAAGCACACTGAATCTCTCAGATGGACGAGTACTACCGGTTCAATGTATTGATTACGTATTCCTTAATATCGATACTGAATGCACAGCAACTTTTCCTAACGGCAATGTGATGGGATATGTTGAACCAAGGGATTTTAGTTATTCGCCCGATCAGAAATTTGCAGTGAGGAAGTGTGTTAGAACAACATTCGATTCTTCTTGTCTCAACGGGCTTCAGGTATGGGACATGACCAACGGCATTTATTTGGGAGGTTTCCAAGGGTATTCTTGGTATGAATGGGTACCGAATGAACCACATACTTTTGCATTCATCGAACCGAATGGCCCGCAGAATTTGACCTTTTGGGATCTGGGAACGGGCAAAAAACAATATCCGAAAATTTGTCCTGAGTGGTTGAATACAGACAATATCCAGGCGGTCAATTCAAGAGAGGTCATTGCCTTTTGCAAGTATGCATCTTCACCGAAGGCCACGCCCTAAGCTCCAAACTAAGGCGTCATTGCGAGCAAAGCGAAGCAATCTTAGCTGATGATCGTAGAGATTGCTTCGTCGGCCTAACGGCCTCCTCGCAATGACGGTGAAGTGGAGTAACGAAA
>JBGQGR010000559.1:0-2837 GCA_041497495.1 Anaerolineae bacterium
CTGCTTCAAACATTTCGCCCAGACTATCGCTCACCTCACCGGCAGCTTCGCGACTGGCCTGGCGAAAGCGTCGAATGTGCGTGCTGGCGGCTTGACTCGCAAAGATGACACCGGCCAGCGGCACAAAAACAACCAACGTGAGTGTGACATTGATGCTCAACAACACGATCAAGGCCATGACACTAAACGCCGACATGCCGATCATATCGAGCGTCCAGCTAATCGCGTCTTCGGCCTGCCGCGTGTCATCGCGAAAGCGGCTGATCGCTTCGCCGGGTGAATCGGGCAGAGCGCGCGCGCCGGGCCGCTGCAAGATGCGCGCGAACATATTATGCCGCAGCAAACCGCTCATTTGAAAGCGATGCGGGCTATCGGCGCAGAAGCCCAGCACGGTTACGCTCACCCGCGCCAGACCAAACATCACCACCAGCACAATGATCGTGGTGAGATCGATGCCCGCCGGTGTTTGATTCGTCAACGTATCGAAATACGCGCGGGCGATCAAGCCCGGCACCACAGGCGCGACGTGAATCAACGTCCACAAAATGGCGTCGGCTAAATACAACCACGGACGATACAGGATCAAGCGCCACATGAATTGATACGTCTTCATGCCAGCACTTCCTCCAGACCGGTTTGCAGCAGCTGATAAAAGCGCGAAGCCGGATCGCGCATCAACACATCCCGATCGCCGTACTCGACGATGCGGCCTGCGTCGAGGATCAGGATGCTGTCGGCCCGCTGCACCGTCTTCAAGCGATGCGCGATGACGATGCCGGTTCGCTGCGTAAGCAGCTGCGTGATCGCTTGCTCGATCAATTGCTCGGTGGCCGGATCGAGCCGGGACGAGGCCTCATCCAAAATCACCAGGCCGGGATCGCGCAGAAACAAGCGGGCACACGCCAGCAGCTGCGCTTCCCCCGCTGATAGGCCGCCGCCGCCCGACGCGAGTTCCGTGTCGAGCCCGTTCGACATCGATTCGATCCGCGTCCGTAAACCCAGCTGATTGATTTTCTGCTGAATCGTTTCATCTGAAATGCGCTCATCAAAGAAGGTGATGTTATCGCGCACGCCGGCGTGAAAGAGCTGTACATCCTGCGTGACCATGCCCACTCGCTGCCGCAGATCGTTTTCACCGGCCGATCGGATGGACACCGATCGATCGGGGTTGCCCAGACGGATCTCGCCGGTTTGAGGATCGTACAATCGCAACAGCAATCGCGCCAAAGTTGTTTTGCCGCTGCCGGTGCGTCCGAGCACGCCCAATACTTTGCCGGCCGGCAAATGAAATGTTACAGATTGCAGAACCGGTTCGGCTTCGGCGTAACTGAAGGACACGTTTTGAAAATCGACGGCTAACGGACCGCGGGGCAGATCGATCGGCTGTGCGGCCACCGGCAGTTTTGATTCAATCGCCAATATATCGCGGATGCGGCCGATGCTCGCGCTCGCGCGCGATAAATCTTCCAACTGCCGCAGAATCTGCTCGATCGGTTGGCGAATCATCTCGGTGTAAAAAAACAGAATGTAGACGGTGCCGATCGTGATCGCGCCCAGGTGATAGAGCCACGCGCCCAGCGCAAACGCGACCGCCATGCCGACCGCAAATGTGATCAAGATCGAAGACCACATCACTGAGCCGCCGATGACACTGGCTTTGACCGTCAGGGGCAGCCAGCGGCGCATGAGTTCATAGAAGCGATACAGCATGTAATCGGTCGCGCCGCTCGATCGGATGTCTTCCGTGCCGGCCAGCGATTCGCCGAGAAATCCGTAAAACTCCGCGCTGATGTGTCGGACGCGCCGCCAGTGCGGTACCGCAATCCAGCGAATACGCACGAGGATCAATAAAGCGATTCCGGCAAAGGCGGTCATGCCCACGCCGATGCGCCAATCTTGAAAATACAATACGACCAAGACGCCCAGCAGCAAAACCAAATTGCCTAAGACCCGGATCACGAATTGCGAAAAATAATTCGAGAGCGCCGTGACATCGCCGTCGATGCGTTCGATCAATTCGCCGGGCGTATGCAGATTGTGGAACGACATATCGAGGCGCAAACAGTGCAGGGCCAGATCGGCGCGCAGTCCGTTCGTCGCGTTCCAGCTCACGCCTTCGCCGACGTAGGTGGCGCTGATCGCCATGGCGCGCTGAACAAGCGCCACGCCGATAAACAGCAGCGCGGCTCTCAGCAGTGAGTCAGACGCTCCGCCGGTGGTCGCGCTATCGATGAAATAACGCAGGATCTGCGGATTGATGATGTCCAGCGTAATCCCGATCAACAGCAGCACCGCCAACAGCACGACGCGTGAACGCTGGGCAGCCAGATATTTGGCGAGCAGATTCCAATATTGTCTGAGCGGAATGTTCATGCTGAATCGAATTTCACTGGTGAGCTAATGATCAGTGGCGGGGCCAGTATACCAGCGGGGCAAAAATCTGCGTCAGCTGTCATTTCGAGCGCTTTTTGCGAGAAATCTCTGCGATCATCGAGAGACTTGTTCAACGGGGTAGAGATTTCTCACTTCGTTCGAAATGACAGGCAAAAATCCTATGTTTGAATTCGCGCTGTTAATCCGCGTCGGCGATGATGGCATCCACTTCGATCTCGACCAGCCACTCCGGATCGATGAAGCGCGTCACTTGCATCACGGTATTCACCGGTCGAATGTCTTTGAAGACTTCGCTGTGAACTCGACCGGTGACTTCCCAATCTTCGATGCGCGTCAATAACGTGCGGGTGCGGATCACATCCGATAAACTCGCGCCTAACTTTTCCAAGGCAAGGTGGGCGATCTCAATGCAGCGGCGCATCTGGCCCGCCGTATCTCCGATC
>JBGQGR010000560.1:0-2829 GCA_041497495.1 Anaerolineae bacterium
AGCCCGATCAGATCAAGACCGGCTTATTGGTCAACGATATTGGCAACACGTATGCTGGATCGTGCATGATCGGCTTGACCGCGATTCTCGATCAGGCTAAGCCGGGGGATAGGGTGTTGATGGTCTCGTTCGGATCGGGCGCGGGCAGCGATGCGTTCAGCTGGCGTGTCACCGATCGGATTACCGAGCGACAAGATCGAGCGCCCAAGACGCGCGAGTATGTGGCGCGTCGATCCGAGATCGATTACGCGACTTATACGCGCTATCGCAAGAAACTCACTATGGTATAGGTTTTTACTCGTTACTCATTACTTGTTAGGTGTAATGAGTAACGAGTAATGAGTAAGAAACATTATGCGTGACGTTAGTATTATCGGCATCGGACAAACACCGGTCGGCGAGCATTGGGACATTGGCTTGCGGCATTTGGCGTTGGAAGCTGTGCGCGCCGCCGCGAATGATGCCAACATCGATCATGCCGATGCGTTATATGTTGGCAACATGGCCGCAGGCTTGATCGGCGGACAGAGCAACCTCGGCGCATTGATCGCCGACACCGTTGGATTGCGCGGCATCGAAGCCGTGACGGTCGAGGCCTCATCGGCTTCGGGCGCGGCCGCGCTGCGACAAGCATATCTGGCAGTCGCCAGCGGCGCGATCGAGTTTGCAATCGTGCTGGGCGTTGAAAAATTATCGGATGTGGTGGGATCGGCCTTCGTCACGGCGCAATTGACGGCAACCGACAGTGATTACGAAGCGGCGCATGGCGTGACCCCGCTGGCTGCGGCGGCGATGTTGATGCGCCGCTACATGTACGAGTACGATCATGTGCTGGCAGACTTTGCGGTCTTCAGCATCAATGCACACTTGAACGCGGCGACGAATCCGAATGCGATGTTCCATACTAAAGTAACCGCACAATCATTTGCCAAAGCGCCGATGGTTGCCGATCCAATCAATCTATTTGATGCGGCGCCGGCGGCGGATGGCGCAGCAGCGATCGTGATAGCTTCGACCGAGTGGGCTAAGCAGCACGGCGATGGCGTGGTGCGCATTGCAGGCTCGGCCGTTTCAACCGATGCCTTGGCTGTGCACGATCGACATGATCATTTGTGGTTGACCGCAGCGGAACTCTCCGCGAATAAAGCGTATAAGCAAGCGAACGTATCGCCGAAAGATATTCAACTGTTTGAGCTGCACGATTCGACGACGATTCTAGCTGCGATGTCACTTGAAGCCGCGGGCTTTGCCGAGCGTGGTCGAGGTGTCAGCTTTGCGGCGCATGGCGGCATCGCACGCGGCGGCCAAATTCCGATCAGCACCATGGGCGGCTTGAAAGGTCGCGGCGATCCGGGCGGCGCGACAGGCATTTATCAGATCATCGAAGTCGTTCAACAATTGCGTGAGCAGGCCGGGCCGAATCAAATTGCGAATGCGCGTATCGGTATGACGCAGAACTTGGGCGCGACCGGCGCGACGGCCGTCACCCATATTCTGATCCGTGACGAATGAAAAGTAACACTTGCACCGCACTGCGTACGCTGCAGTGCAGGTGTGAGGAACAAGTAAATTGCACATCTAAACCCAACCCAACGGGTTATCTTTTAAATGAAGTACGGAGGTTAGTATGGACATTCCACGACATTGGAGACTGAGGAGTCAACGCTATGCGCTCGTGGGCGAAGTGTGCGGCAGTTGCCACAACAAACTTTTCCCGCCGCGCGATGTATGCCCGGAGTGCGGCGAACCGGCCAAGACGCCGTTCACTTTTTCAGGCCGGGGCGAAGTGTTCTCTTTCAGCACGGTCTATCAAGCGCCCGCTAGTCATGAAGAGCAAGCGCCTTACACCGTCGCCTTGATCAAATTGGCTGAAGGCCCCATGCTCACCGCACAGCTGACGGATGTCGATCGCAATCAAATCAAGATCGGCATGCCGGTGGAGATGGCGACGCGTGTGCTGCAGAGCAACGGCGATCGCGGCATGATTGTCTACGGCTACAAATTTCGTCCCGTCGGACTTCACTAACACTGAGTGTTCGATAATTGAATCATGCTCGATTGAAAACTGATCGAGAGGAAAAATCCCGCTGGGCGGCTTGGGTTCAGCGGGATTTTTGTCTAGCGTACCCCCGCCTGAATCGATCGCGATCAATATTCATATGGACAAGCGCAATCGATCGGGAGTATAATCTGCACGACTCTTTGCCGCGGGGGGCAGCATGTTTCCATCAATTGATCAAACTCATCACACCTCACAACCACACCACACCGTTACAACGTTCAATCCATCCAAGAAAAAGTTTCCGATTAGTATTTTCACCTTGATCCCGGCAATCTTGTTGGTCGCGCTGATCTTCGTCGGTGTGACCGGCGCGCCCGCGCACGCGGGTGTTGCACTGTCGCCTGCGCGCGATCATGCGTCCCTGCCGCCACGGGCTGTCGCAGTGATCCGTACCTATCCCGGAGGTTTTCCCTGCGATACCACGCTGCAAGCGTGCCTTAGCGGATCGACCGATGGGGATAACGTGCAGATCGCACCGAATACCTACGTTACGGCCTCGCTCAACATCACCCGCGCAGTCAGCCTGATCGGGGGCGGGGCGGATCCCTCGGCAGTCAAGCTACGCCCGACGAGCGGGCGCATGATCAGTTATTCGGGCGTGCCGCTCACAGCGACGTTCGTCATCTCCAACCTCACGGTGGAGAACGGCAACGCTGGCGGCTCCAGCGGCGGCGGCATCCACGTGTCGAGCGGCGGCGCTCCGTTGTTTTACAGTATCGTCCTCTCCAACAACACGGCAAGTCTAGGCGGCGGCATCCGCATCGTTC
>JBGQGR010000561.1:0-2824 GCA_041497495.1 Anaerolineae bacterium
AATGCAACTCGAGTGTTATAAAGTTTGCGCGCGATTAAGAACAGCCACAGCAACGTGCCTAGATCGAATAGCGCGGACAAGATGCGGCCCAACAAATAGACATGCCCATAATCGCTGAAACTGAAGGTCGCACTGTGTTGATCGAGACAAGTGTGCGCGTCAGTGTTGTAACACAACCCATCGAGGGCAGCGGCCACATAACGCGTGAACACGATCGGCAGATCGCCATACACGAACAAACCGAAATTGTTATTATATGGATTCAGCGGTGAAGTAAGCGAATCGAAGTACTGGCCGACGTTATTCGGCAGTTGAATCGCGGCTTCGACCATGGTGAGGAAACGCTCGTCGGGATGAAGATGCTGTTCTTCGTCCCAATCGATGCCGACGAAACGGAAGTACGCGCCCGCCAGCACAATACCGATCAGCAAAAGCGCCGTTGCGATCGGCGCGCGGCGCGGCTGCTTGGATTCATTTAATTCAGGAGGCAATGAGTCGTTTGTCATGGTTCACAGACAAACGTCATTGCGAGCGAAGCAATCTCCCGATCGAATCTGGATTGTTGCGTCAGCCAAACGGCTTCCTCGCAAGGACGCATCACTTTCCTGTTTTTTGCTCATTCATTCGGATTGAACTCATAGAAACCATTTGGCCCAATGGCATCCGAGAATTTATGGATTGGCTTATTGCCAAAAACGGCAAGCAGGTGTTGATATGTTTCATCATGATCCGTTTGAACAAAAAAGAATCGGCACTCGGCTGGGCACAAACTTTTAAGATCGGCAGTGGCCACGTCGGCTGGCTTCACCATATGGAAGGTCACACCCAGATCCAGTTCGCGCATGCCCCACGGCGCAAAATCATCCCATAGACCTGCGGGTTGAATGAGAGTGATATCCGATCCGCGCGGCATTGATTGAGCCTGCCAAAACATCGTGTTCTCCAAATCGGGCGGAAAGCGAGTGGGCATTTCAACAAAGTAAATCCGCAGGCCGGATATCACCAAAATGATCGCGGCGCCGATCAAGATAATCGATTTGATCCGCTCAGGGATACCGCCGATCAGCTGCGACAGAATATCGACGCCGACGACCAGCCCTAACGCGCCCAGTACCGCGATCGATGCGACCACCGGCAGCATGTGGGCCGCACGCGGTGGATAAGTATCGATCACACTCAAGGTCAACGCTCCGATGATCAGCCACGCAGGCCAGATCGCATAGCCGGGGCGGCGCAATCGGACCAGGCACCAGCCTAAGCCCAGTAAGTAAATCGCGCCCAGAGGCTCTGCCAGTGCGCCGACTAAATAATTCTCGGTCGTCACGCCCGCTAGATTAAAGCCCAGCATGGTCCGAACTATACCGCGGCCTAACAGAACGGAATAAAGCGTCGAGTCAAAAAACAACTGTTGATCGCCAACTTTGATCGCATTCGCCGAGGCATACAGCTCTTCATCCGGAAACAGATCGCGCGCATAGATCACATTGGCAAAAATGGACTCAGCCTGCTTGTACGCCAGCATCTCAGGTGTGTGCACGGACTGAAAAGCGATCGAGGGCACGGCTACCATGACGCTGCCCATGACATACGCCGCCCCTGCCAGCGCGATCAATCGCCGGCGACCGGCGCGGATGAGCCACAGCCAGGCCAACCAACCCATGGCCAGCAGCGCGCCAAGTTCCGCTGCCGTGTAAGTTAGCAAACCCAATCCGCCGACACAACCCGCCAAAAAAGCAAAGAATGGACTGACGCGGCGGATAGCCAGCCAAGTCAACAACAGTGTCAAAGCGACCGGCGCGATTGACTGGCTGTTATTGTACCCCATCCGCGCATAGGTCAATAGATATGGGGACACGGCATATAAGACAATCGACAGCCAGGCGACGCGTCGGCCCAATGTGACCCGCGCTAAAAAATACAAGGGGAAGATCGCCAGCCAAGCGGTCACTACTGAGCCTAAGCGCCAGGCCGCAATGTTCGCGCCAAAAATTGCGAGGAAGAAACTCTGGAAGATCGATCCGGGTGTCGGAAAAGTTCCATACGCGCCCAGACCAAAAAAGTCCGCGGTGTATTTACCCTGCGCAATGTCGCGGGCGATAGAGAAGAACGCCCCTTCGTCACCCCACAAACTATTCGGTACGTCACTCAAGCGATACGCTAGCACGACCATGATCACGCTGGCGGCTACCACCAAGCCAATCGCTTCGGATCGATCGAAGCGGATCGCCAAGCGTACGCCGCGCGATCGATCGATCTGCCACCAGCATAGCGCGATCAGCCCGATGGAGATGACCCAGGCCAGCACTCCGTTCCAGCCTTGGGCGCCATCATCGATCGTTTTGATCACACTCGCCCAGATTAAGAATCCAATAGCGATGACCACAAGCCACGAGTTGCTCAAGCGTTCGCGCGGTGGCCTTGACCCATCGAGGCTCAAGCGCGGGTGATCGATCACTGCACTGCGCCGTGTCACAAGGGCAAACGCAAGCGTGCCGACAGTCAGAAGCAACAAGCCCATCAATGCCGTCGATGGGTAGACAAGCCCAAGTTTCAATCCGTCATTAATCGTCAGGGCCAATGGCGATCTAAATTGCGGATCAGGCGCGGCGATGACAAATTGTCCGGCGATCAGCAGCCCGATCGCGATCAGCAGCCCGATCAGTTTTGGCCGGTGACCGATCGATACCGGCGGTTCGATCCACGCTCCCGGTTGTCCCGCGCTAGCGCGGAAAGTCGATCGGGGCAGAAGCGGAACAACGAGCAACGCAATCGATCCGATCCAGATCGTCAACCACAGCGCCATCATCTGCGGCCCGGCAAAAGC
>JBGQGR010000562.1:0-2818 GCA_041497495.1 Anaerolineae bacterium
ACCAGGCATGAAATCTTCCAGCCGCCGGCGCACTTCTGTCCGCACTTCATCCGGCGTGCCGTAGGGAAGCACCCGCTGGGTATCCACGCCGCCTCCCCAAAATACCAGATCCTTGCCAAATTCGCGCTTCAACTCGGCGCTATCCATGCCCACAGCACTCACCTGAACCGGGTTGAGGATATCCAACCCAATCTCGATCAAATCGGGGATCACCTCCCGCACCGACCCGCACGAGTGCAGGAACAGCTTAGCCTGGCTTTTAGAATGCATCAGGTCGAACAGTTCATTCAAACGCGGCTTGATCAGCATTCGCCAGGTTCCGGGAGACATGAGCAGCCTATCCTGGCCGGCGAAATCATCGCCCAACATCATGACATCCACATATTGGCCGACTTCATCCAGGGCACGTTCCCAATAGGCCATTTTGACCGCGTTAACTTTATCCAACAACTTACCAACTAAGCTATGGTTTGCCGCCAGGTCGGCGTAGAAATCTGTGTAGCCGCGCGTCCAGGCGGCAATCTCGCTCATGCCAGCTGTCATCTGGGTGACGACCACGGCGCGCTTCTGATCCTCGGCGATGTGACGCGCCCGCTCGCGCATGCCCACGTAGCGAGCGGGGTCGCGTGGATCGGGACCTGCGAGATCCTCGATTTGCTTTTCGGTGATCTCCCCTGCCAGCGGATGATCAAACATATCGTAATACAACCCGTAACCCTTCGGCATTCGCCAACCGATACCCCACTCGTCGTATAGACAGGTATCATCACCCCGATCTTGAATCTCCGTGCGAAAAGTGAGCGAACCGCCTGGCGTGACCGGGCGCACATCCACCCCCAGAGCATCCACCATATCCTCATCCACCCAGGCGATCTGTTGGAGCATCTCGAAAATCCGGACCTCAACCAGTTGAAGACCCAACGCCTGCCGCCAGCGATTGTATGCGTTTCGGTGAACACCCGTCACGTAGGTCGCTCCCAGGTCAAAGGGAACCCGGTCCGGCTCTTTATGGTTCAATGCCAACAGAACACGCTCGCGTGACTTCATGGCAGTCTCCTTCAATCGGAACAAATTGCCGCATGTGTTTAATCGTCGCCGCCGCAGCCGTATCGGGATCGGGACGCGGCCACAGTTCTGCCGACAAAAATCCCGCGTAGCCAATCTCGCGCAAAGTGGACACGATGCCGGCAAAGTCGATATGCCCCTGCCCCGGCGGTAGGCGATTGCTGTCGCCCAGATGGACGTGCCACAACCGATCGGCTTGCCGCGCCCGCCGCAACGAATCGTGAAATGATGGCTCCTCGATGTTCATGTGAAACGTATCGAGTAGCAAGCCCAGATGGCTGTGACCTACTACGTCGATCAGCGTTAGTCCTTCTTCCACCGTGTTGACGATGTCGGATTCATAACGATTGAGCGGTTCCAGCGCCAGACGCACGCGTTGCGCCGCTGCCTGATCGGCGGCTCTCCGCAGTATCCTGATCAGCCGGGCGCGGGCCGTCGGTCCGCCCCACGCCAATCGGCCGCGAAATCCGCCGATGGTCACCAGCGGTGCGTTCAATTTCGCAGCGCAGTCGATCAGATCATGCAAGCGCGCCGCTGCTCGCCGACTGACCTCCTCATCCGCATTCAACAGCGTCAACTTATCGACAAAGCCGATACCGCCGCTGGCGACTGCGGCAACCTGCAAGCCATGCTGCAGGACTGCTGCTCGAATCTCTTCCGCATTCAATTCAGCGGGTTGGACGATCATCAACTCGACGCCGTCATAACCCAGCTGTGCGGCCTTTTGCATTCGCTCGGCAAAAGTACCTGTGAGCAAAGCGACCGGAATCTGAAGTTGAACTTCCGGTGTAGAAGTGACGACGGCCAGCTTCACGACGCGCCTCTCATCATCGCTTCGCCGCAACGGCCTGTCGTGCCGCAGCGATCACAGCCTGCACACTCATGCCATAGTGATCCAGCAGGTCTTGATACGGGCCGGTCTCGGCAAAGCGATCGTTGAGGCCCACGCGCTTGATCGGCACAGGATAAGCCTCGCTCGCAACTTCGGCCACCGCGCCTCCCAACCCGCCGATGATACTGTGTTCTTCCGCGGTCACTAAAGCGCCGGTTTCACGCGCTGCTTGCAGAATGCGGTCTACATCGAGCGGCTTGATCGTGTGCACTTCCAGCACGCGCGCGTCGATGCCTTCACTGGCCAACACTTGGGCGGCTTCCAACGATCGACTCACCATCAGGCCGGTCGCAATCAGCGTCACATCATTACCCGGTCGCAGCGTGATCGCCTGTCCGATACGCGGGGCGTAACTCTCGTCAAACAGCACCGGCACATCATTGCGATTTAGGCGGAAGTAGACTGGGCCTTGCCATGCGGCGACTTGCGGCAGCAGCTTTGCGACGGCGACGGGATCGCTCGGCACGATCACCGTCATGTTAGGCAGGCTGCGCATGATGGCGATATCGGTGATGGAATGATGAGTCGGACCGTCGAAAGAATCCGAAAGGCCCGCATACGCGCCCATCAATTTGACGTTGGCCTCGCCGTAACACAGGTGCGTGCGCACCATTTCCAGCGCGCGCGTCGCCAAGAAAATTGCAAACGTGTTGGCAAATGGAATCTTGCCGCTATATGCCAGGCCGGCGGCCACATCGACCAGCGCCTGCTCGGCAATACCGACGTTAAAAAAGCGCTCTGGAAAAGCTTCCTGAAACATGAAACTAAAATCGGAATTAGACACATCAGCGCTGAGCGCCACCACGTCAGGATTGGCGTGGCCCAGTTTGACCAGTGCTTCGCCATAGGCTTTACGCATCG
>JBGQGR010000563.1:0-2815 GCA_041497495.1 Anaerolineae bacterium
AAAGAAGTCATCCTCGGCGTTGCGGAAGTGCGGCAGCTCTTCAAGATCAAAGGCGTGGGCAACATCGCCGGATCGATGGTGCGCGAAGGCGTCATTCAACGCGGCGTCAAAGCGCGCGTCAAACGTGCTGGCGAAGTCTTACACGAAGGCGGCGTTGGCACGTTGAAACGCAACACCGAAGACGTGAAAGAAGTCAAAGCCGGTTTCGAATGCGGCATCGGCTTGGCAAACTTCCAAGAATTCAAGAAAGGCGACTTGATTGAATTCTATACGCAAGAGCAAGTCAGCTAACACGGCAAGTGCTCCCGCCGGGTCTATGCCCCGGCGGCGATGCTCGCGGGTCGCAGACCTGCTCGGAGCAAAAGTGAATCATGACCACCCGTCGACAAGAACGCGTCGCCGAACAGATCAAGATCGAACTCGGCAAAATGTTGGAGCATCAGATCAACGATCCTCGCTTAAATCTGATCAGCATCACGGATGTGACCATCTCTTCCGATCTGCGTGAAGCGAATGTCTATGCCAGCGCGCTGGCCGGTCAATCCGTTGAGGCCGAAGTGCTTGCCGGATTGGAACACGCACGCAGTTTTATGCGACGCGGTTTGGCGCAAAGTATGCAGCTGCGCGTGGTCCCGAACCTGCATTTTCATTGGGACAAGTCGCTTGAAAATGGCGATCGAATTTCGCGCCTGCTCGATCAGATCGAACAAGAAGATTGATCGCCCATGCCGTCTAGCGGTTCCGCGCATAACCCGATTGATCCTCCCGCGCCATTGATCGATGCGATCCGGCACGCACACACTATTCTCATCATCACTCACCTTGCGCCGGACAGCGATGCGATGGGCAGTTTGTTGGGACTGACCCACGCTCTCCGATCGATCGGCAAAACGATCGTGCCCAGCTGCACCGATCAAATCTTCGATCGATTCAACAGCCTGCCCGGTTCGCAAGACATCGTTCAACAAACATCCGACTCGTTCGATCTCGTCATCGCGCTTGATTGCGCGGACGCCGGCCGCATGGGCAACGTTTGGGCGAAGCTAAATGATCCCAAGCCGCCGCTCGTCAACATCGATCATCACATCACGAACACACACTTCGGATCAATCAACTGGATCGATCCGCAAGCCACCGCCACTTCTGAAATCATCCTCACGCTGATTGATCAGCTTACGATTCAAGTCACGCGTGAGATTGCCACCTGCCTGCTGTATGGCATCGTCGGTGATACATTGGGTTTTCGTACGCCGCATACGACGCCGCGATCTTTGGAATACTCCATGCGCTTAATGCAAGCGGGTGCAGTCTTATCCGAGATCATGGAGCAGCAATTCAATCGCCGTCCGCTGGCGTTGATAAGATTGTGGGGCAAAGCGCTCAACAACTTGCAGATCAAAGATCGCATTGCCTATACGACGATCAGCAAAGCGATGCGAACTTCGGTCGGTATGTCCGGCAGCGGTGACATCAGCTTGTCCAGTTTCTTGGTCAGCGCCAACGAAGCCGATCGGGCCGCAGTGCTCGTTGAAACCGACGACGGCCAGATCGATCTAAGTCTGCGCGCAAAGAGCGGACACGATGTTGCCAAAGCCGCACTGGCTTTAGGCGGCGGTGGACATCCGCTGGCCGCCGGCGCGACGATCGATGGGCCGATGGATGTTGCAGTTAAGCGGGTGATTGAAGCGTTGAAGGCGAATGCTGCATGATACGTAATGCGTGTGGGTAAAGTTGTATCATGCATCACTCGTCACGCATCACGTTATTACTTTCCACTTATCATGCCTGATTCCGGCGTCCTCATCGTCAATAAACCACGCGGCCTCACCTCGCACGATGTTATTAACAGGGTGCGGCGGGCGATCAAGATCAAGCAAGTCGGGCACGCGGGCACGCTCGATCCGATGGCGACCGGCGTATTGGTCGTGTGTATCGATCAAGCGACGCGCATCAGCGAATATTTGATGGGTCATGATAAAATCTATCGGGCACGGGTACGTTTGGGGATCGAGACGAACACGTACGACGCAGAAGGTGAAGTCATGGCAACGCATGAAGTAAATGTGACTGAACCTGAACTTCGATCCGCGTTGAGTCACTTTGTTGGACAGATCGCTCAAGTGCCGCCGATGCATTCCGCGATTAAACAAGGCGGCCAGAAATTATACGATCTCGCACGGCAAGGTATTGAAGTGGATCGCCCTGCCCGATCGGTTATGATTCATGCGCTTAATCTGATCAATTTTAAATCGGCCGATCTATCCATCGAAGTAAAATGCTCGGCGGGCACGTACATTCGATCGATTGCGCACGATCTCGGTGCGCAGCTTGGCTGCGGCGCGCACTTGATCGAATTGCAGCGCACGGCCTCCGGCCCGTATTCGATCGAGCAAGCGATCAATCTAGATCAATTTGAAGCCGCGGCACGCGATGATCACTGGCATGCGCACCTGCATTCGATCGACGAAGCCTTGAGCGATTGGCCGTCCGTCACGGTGGATGAATCCGATCGGGTCCGCGTGCTCAACGGCGCCTCGATCGAATCGATCGCTCTCAGCGGCTCGCGCTGCCGCGCACATGACGAGCACGGCAACTTGATTGCGCTGCTGGTGTTTGATCCTAAGAAGAATAGTTGGCGCTCGGATAAAGTTTTTGCGAATCAAAAGGTAGAAGCAGCCTGAGCGGAGGCCTCACTCGCTTAGCGAGAGAGCCGCAGTCGAAGGACGCGAATTCAGCAACGACGACCATTTACTTAACCGCATCCTTCGACTTCAAGTTGAACTCAAAGAGTTCAACTCTCCGCTCTGGAGGCTAC
>JBGQGR010000564.1:0-2803 GCA_041497495.1 Anaerolineae bacterium
CTGCCAGGCAAGGGCCTATCTTTGCGGATTTGTCGTTGCCATTCAATCGGATCGGTAATGTTCGCAAAAGTTTTCATTTCTGCCAAAGCCGCAAACGCTCTTCGCAGGCGTTCGGTTCGTTCTGTATCCGAAGAAGCAGGCAGCAGCTTTTGCGCGCGTTCCTGCAAAAACGTCGCGAAATCTAGTACTTCTGCTTGCTTTTCAGGTGGCAATTGTTGTATCTGATTTTGGATTAATTCGAGCAGAGTCATGGCGTTCTCCTTATTACCTTTGTCCAATTATACACTGGCCTTTACAGACTCAGTAGATCCAAATTTCGTCGTTTAAGCCAGTCGCGAATCTAAGGCAGTCGGGCTTGTCCAATCCGTGTAAGATTGTAAGCACCACACAAACAATCGACGGAGGACAAGCCCATCATGGATGATACGCTGAAATTGACAGATCGCAAAGTCTTGGAACATGCGCAAGACAACTTGCGAGAGCATTTGCCCCTGACTGCGGAGGGCTACCAATGCAGCACGGACGATTTGTTGAATGCGTTGCTGGGTGTCGCGGTGAATCGGACCACGCTGGAAGCCGTGTGCACGGACTTGGGCTTGCCCGACGCCGAAGCGTTGCGGCGCTACTTCAATGACCAACTGCGCATCGAGGACTTGCCGGAGTTGGAACGGCACTTGAATGCCGCGTTGCGCGCCGAGATTCCGCCGCGGGTTTGGCGTCAGGCGCGCGACGTGGCGATCGATTTTCATGATCGACCGTACTATGGCAAACACCCGCAAGCCGAGGGCTTGTGGGTGCGCGGCGAGGCGCGGGATGGCACCACGCGCTACTATCGCATCGCCACCGCCTAGGTGATGTTGAACGGGTTGCGCGACACGCTGGCGATCCGCTTTGTGTTGCCCGACCAGACGGTCGTCAGTGTGCTGGGCGATCTGCTGAAAAGCTTGAAAACACAGGGGATTCGACTCGATTGGCTGTTTCTGGATAAGGGTTTTGCAAGTATCGCCGTGATGGACTATCTGACCCGTCGGCACCAACCGGCGTTGATCGCCTGTCCGATTCGCGGCAAGAAGGGTGGGACCCGCGCCTTGTGCCACGGGGCCAAGAGTTATCGAACCCTCTATACCTTTGAGTCGGGCGAGCAGATCTTCCGCGCGACCTTGGCGATCTGCCGTAGTTTTACGACGGCCAAACGCAGCAAGCGCTTGAAGCGGCGCGCCGTCTGGTTGATTTACATCTTGATTCATCTCGACCTCTCACCGCGCCAAGCTCGGCGCTGGTACCGGCGAAGATTTGGCATTGAAAGCAGTTATCGCTGCGCGGGCCAGGTGCGTGGCTGGACGACCTCGCCCAATCCGGCCTATCGTTTTGTCTTGATCGCTGTGAGTTTCGTCTTGCTCAATGTTTGGTTGCACTTGCGTTGGTTGTTCACCCAAGTGCCCCGCCGTGGACGACGCTGGCTCAACGTGACCGAGTTTCAACTGTCGCGTCTGGCCAAGTTCATTCGGCGCGCGCTCGAACGGCAGTACGGCTATCGGATCGCTATTCAGGCGACGGTGGCACCGCGGCTTTGATATTTACCGAATTTGGATCTACTGAGTCTAGCACTATCGCTTATCTAGGGCTAATGCAGGTCGATCCACATTTCATGCGCGCTTTGTCATAATTGTCGAAAGCCATCGATGCTGGTCGTTCGATGCTGTACAAATATTCCCCAAAAATCTTGAAAACCGGAGGTGGTGGGTATAGAGCTAATAAAAGCGTTGAATCTGAGGAAAATGCGAGGTCGATGTTTGCCGGGCGGCGATCGTTTATTGCAGTGCGATTAGAGCTATCAGCAACGCGAGTATCCCCACGACGATCAGCGCAATTCGTGTGCGGCGATTCGTGATCAAACTTCCAGAGAACGCCAGCCATAAACCGATCCAAGCCGGATTGACGGAGGCGATCGATGCGCTGCGTTGATAGGCCATTACCATGATGACAGTGACTAAAACTGTTACGCCGCTCCAGATCGCAAACACGAGCCACAGCGCAGGGCGGGTTGCATTCCATATTGAGCCAAGCTGCGCCGGATCGAAATTCGGATCGTCGCTGAGCAGGTGAGTCTGATCGACTTCGGCGTGCAGCCAAATATGCCGCCGTTGCCAAATCATTTGGCCGATGAGGCCGAGCAGCAAAATCAAGAGGCCGAAACCGATCAAGTAATGCGAAGGTTGGCTGACCAGCGAAACGGTGATGAAGGCCGACGGTCGAAAGGTGAAGGTTGTTTGATTTACGTTCAGAGTTGCGTTCGCCGGGAGCGTGGTATTTGTCAAAACTTTTCCAGAATCAGTTTGATAGGCTTGGATAGAATAATCAGTAGTGATCGTTTCATCGACCGGATCGATCTGCAGCACGATGCCCGCACCCGGCGCGGCGATGAAACCTTCCAAATGATCGCGATTGAAGGCGATCGATTTTTCTGGCTGTGGTGGAGTATCGGCCGTTGTTTGTAACCCAAGCAGTTGGCCGGCTTCATCGGCCGCAGAAATGATTACTGCGGGGCCGATGCGATCGAGATAAACTGCCGGGTTCGAGTGGATCGCCGGAGCCGAACGACTAATGGTGCTTTGTAAAAGAGAGGTGTCTTGTTGCAGAAGAGTAACGGTGACTTGATCGAAAGATTCATTCAACGCGTCGAGCCTAATGGTATACGGTGTGCCGCTGACGGCTTTCGTTTGATGCAGATCGACGTTGAGGTTGTCGAAGCGATAATCGGTGAACGAACCGATGAGTAGACCGAGCAGCACGATCAATATTC
>JBGQGR010000565.1:0-2788 GCA_041497495.1 Anaerolineae bacterium
GTGATCGGCGGCGCGATGACCCAACTCCTTGCCGGCCATCTTCTCGCGGCGAAAACCCGGAATATGTGTCGGCACGAGAAAGGCGCAAATGCCCTTATGCTTTAAACTTCGATCGGCATTGGCGAAAACAATCGCCAAGTGGGCGAGGCCGCCGTTCGTGATCCAAATTTTTTCGCCGTTGATGACGTACTCGTCGCCGTCAAGCGCCGCCGTGCTTTCCATGCTTGCCGCGTCCGATCCGGCATTCGGTTCGGTGAGGCAGTAGCACCCGACCATTTCACCGCGCGCCAGCTGCGGTAGATATTTATTTTTTTGATCTGCCGTGCCCCATTGTAAAATACACTGCGAGACTAAACTCGTGTGCACCGTCATCAATCCGCGCACCGATGAATCCGCGCGGCCCAACTCTTCATAGCACAACGCCAGCGAAACGGCATCCCAGCCACCGCCGTTATAGGCTGTGGGCAGCGGGCCGCCTAAAAATCCCAGGTCAATCATCTCGCGCACAAGTGAGGACGGCATCTCGCCTTTCTCGTCCATCTCGCGCGCCAGCGGCGCGACTCGATTTTGTGCGAAGTCCCGCGCTCGTTTTTGAATTTCTAATTGACTTGCCGTTAGATTGAAATCCATTTTGTCCCTGGGTTCAAGAATTCGGAAGTCTGTTAATCTTTTAGCACGGCAATGCCTTCAATCTCAATCAGCGCTTCATTATCGAACAAACTCTTCACTTCGACTAACGTCATCGCGGGATAATAACGCCCGAAGAAATTGCGATAGCTCGTACCGATCGGTTTAAGGCTCGCTTGATACGCGGCTTTATCGGTCACGAACAAATTCAGTTTGACAATATCCGTCATCGCGCCGCCCGCTGCCTCGATCACGGCTTTGATATTGTTCAACGCCTGTGTGAACTGCGCGACGATATCGTTGGGGGTTGCGATGCTGCCCGTCTGATCCATGCCCGTTTGGCCTGCGAGAAAAAGCAGCCGCCCGCCGTGCGTGACGAGGCCGTGGGCATAGCCCGATGGTTTAGTGAGAGCGATCGGGTTGACGCTTGTTTTGTGCATCTTCTCGATCACTTCCCTTTGAATTCCGGTTTGCGTTTCTCTTTGAACGCCTCATAAAATATGCGATGATCTTCACCCATCATCATCAATGCTTGAGCTTGCGCTTCGGCTTCAAGCGCAGAGTTAATATCCATTGTCCATTCGTTGTTCACCATCAGCTTCGTCATGCCGATCGAGTAGCTCGGGCCGGCGGCCAGCCGCTCGGCGAGTTGTTGCGCGGCCGGCAATAATTGATCGAGTGGCAGGACTCGATTCGCCAAACCGTAGCGCTCGGCGGTGGCGGCATCCACATCATCGCCCAGCATCAACAGCTCCATGGCGCGCCCTTGACCGATCACGCGCGGCAGCAAAAAGGCCGCGCCCATATCGGCGCCGGTCAGTCCGACGCGAGTGAAGAGAAAAGCGAACTTGGCCGAGTCGGCAACCACGCGAATGTCGGAAGCCAAAGCGATGACCGCGCCCGCGCCCGCGGCCGTGCCATTGATCGCCGCGATGATCGGTTTAGGCAGCAAGCGCATATTGCGCACCAGATGTCCCGTCATCCGGCAAAATTCCAAGTGCCCGTGCATGTCGCGCTTCAACACTTCGCCGATGATCGTGTGCACGTCGCCGCCCGAACAAAAGGCGCGGCCTGCGCCGGTGATGATCACGACTTTTACTTTATCATCGTAACGCAGCGCTTCAAACAGATCACGCAGTTGGGCGTAGATCTCCAACGTCAGCGCGTTCAGCACCTCGGGCCGGTTGAGGGTGATCGTGGCGATCGAGTTCGATACCGTGTAATCAAAATCGGTCATGGCATTCCTCGTTGATAGGACATTCGCTTGAAGGGTAATTTTAGGTTGTCACCCTGAGCGAAGCGAAGGGTCTCGCGCAATTTTCCGAGATGCTTCGCTTCGCTCTGCATGACAAACGAAAGTCCCACCATCAAAACATCACCGTGCCGCCATCGACATTGATCGCCTGGCCGGTAATGCCGCGCGCGTTGTCGTGAATCAGCATCAAGGCCACATGCGCCACTTCTGCCGAAGTGATCAAACGGTTCTGCGGACTGATTTTTTCCAGCGCCGCGCGCGCCTCGTTTTCAGAAAGTTTTGTGCGCCGCGTGATCGCGGTGATCGATTGATCGGTGAGCGGCGTATCGACATAGCCGGGACAAATGGCATTCACGGTGATGTTGTGCGCCACCAGTTCAAGCGCAAGCGCGCGCGTCAGTCCGAGCACCCCGTGCTTCGCCGCCGTGTAGGCCACAACATATTTGCCGCCGACCTTTGAGGCAATCGAAGCGATGTTGATGATGCGTCCCCACTTGGCTTCAACCATCAGCGGGGCAACTTCTTTGCACACGTAATACACCGAGTTGAGATTCACATCCAGCATGCGCCGCCATAACGCATCGTCGTGTCCCAAGAATTTTTGCGACTCGGCTGCGCCCGCGCTGTTGACCAGAATCGAGATCGCGCCCAATAAGTTTTGAATTTGCGCGGCGGCAGCCCGGATCGATTCGGGTTGCGTCACATCGCACATCACCGAGATCGCTTCGCCGCCTTTTTCACGGATGCTGGCTGCTACCCGATCGATATCGGCGGCCGTGCGCGCGGAGACCGCCACTTTAATTCCATTCGCGGCAAGCGCAATGGCGATCGCTTCGCCAATACCTTTACCTGCGCCTGTCACCCACGCAATTTTCTGTGTGTCCACGTTTATCCGAAAGGATTCCA
>JBGQGR010000566.1:0-2781 GCA_041497495.1 Anaerolineae bacterium
GTCGTGCTGGCGGGCTTCATCGGCAGCCGATTAAACGAACAAACGGTGACGATGCTGGCCGGGTTGACGTGCGGCGTCGGCGTCGCCACACCGATCGGCGCGGCGATCGGTTGGTATCTACGGGGGCGCAGCTCAAACGATCGAGTAACGACACCAAGCCAGCAACCGATGATGATCGTGACACAACCGCAACTGCCGCCACAAACCAATCCGGGCTACGCAGCCCAATCGATCAATAACAACTGGGGCGGCGCATATCCGCTGGCACAGACTAGCGCGCCCCGACAATTTACCATCGTGGGAGAGGAGCCAACCGATCATGAGCCTAATTCTATTTGGTAACCGCAAAGAATATATCCAGCCGCCCAAGCGTAGCGGCGAAGCGATCCGCATGCAGGCCAAGCGCTTCGGTTATTTTCCGCGCACGTTTGTGTGGCGCGGGCACGAGTACAATGTGGAAGCAGTTGAGCGCTGCTGGACAACCGGCAGCCGGCGCAACGGCGGGCAGATGCAGCGACATTATTTTCAAGTACGCTGTCCCGAAGGCAAGTTCGATCTGTATCAAGTGATCGCGCACAACACCTGGCATATCGCACGCATTGAGCGCCACTAAGCGCGCGTGCAAAACAGTCCGCCGCTCTCATGCGGCGGATTTTGTTTTGAGTGTGCTAAACTTGGGTCGATGAAAACTTATGCGCTCTACTTAGAGTCCGGCCCGAAGAAACAACGCAGCATGGTGCACGTACTCGATCTGCTCGGCTGCATCGCGAAGGGATCGACGACCGATGCAGCGATCGCGAATACGCCCGACGCGATCCGCGCTTATCTGAAATTTTTGAAGCGTCACGCCGCCGACCCGATCGAGCTCGGCGGCGAATTTAAGACGAAGATCGTCGAGCATGTGATGGAAGGCCAATGGTTAGGCAATGGCGATCCGGCGCTGGTCTTTCAATTTGATTTGAAGCCGATCGCTCTGAAAGAGATCGAGACTTATCTTCAGCATCTTGAATGGTCGCGCGCCGAGGTGATCAAGTTGGTCAGCAGCTTGACGCACGCGCAGTTAGAGAAGGAGCCGGGCAACAAGCAGCGACCGATTCGCATCATGCTGGAGCACATGCTGGAGTCGGAATATTTTTATTTGAGTTCATGCCTGGGCCCAATCGAAGGCTTGCCCGCCACCGGATCGATCGTGCGCAAGCGCGAGGGCGATCTGCTGCAGTGGATGAGCCACGTCCGATCGATCGAAGTTGGGCGGCTGCAAGGCTTGACGCCCGATGAGCGATCGAAATCGATCGAGCATTGGAAGCAAACCTGGACGGCGCGCAAGATGTTCCGTCGGATGTTGGAGCATGAGTGGGAGCATCTAATCGAACTGGCGGATCGTTTGGGGAAGAAGATTTAGTTAGAAGATAGAATACAGAATTCAGAAGATAAATTCCCCTCGCCATGGGAGCAACAGTATGGAGCCAACAGAGATTCTGCAATTCATGGAATCCGTTCGAGCCGAGACACTCAAGAAGTTCAACGGTCTCACGCAAGCGCAACTCGATTGGCGTCCGCCGAAAGGTGAGGGCGAAGAAGCATGGTCGCTCGGCGAAATCTTCATGCACCTGGCGCTCGATGAACATTATTTGCGCGAGCATATCGCGCGTCCATTGTTGGAAGGCGTGCAGCCGCCGGAGGGAATCACTTTTCTGCCGCCGCCTCCGCCCTACGGCGCATCGAGAGAAGCGATCGCCTTCTGGTTCGATCGAGCACGCTTGATGACCCGCCGCTTGATCGAGAATTGGCCGGCAAATGCGAACTTGGAACTGAAACATTTTGGCGGCTTCGATGAGTCGGCCAATGGGGCAGAATGGCTGATGGGGTATGCCGGGCACGAGAAGTTCCACCACAAACAAATCGACGCGGTGATGACGCAGTTGCCGAAATGACACTGATAGGTCATTCTTCGCTGCGCTCAGAATAACAGAAGAAGGAGAGCTTTATGAGCAACGATCTGAATACTCTACTCAAAAAATATCCGCCTGATATTCGAGAGCTCGTGCAAGAGATGCGCGCGGTGCTGCTTAAAACCATTTCGAACGAAAAAGTGTATCTGGGCTGGAGCACGATCTATTACAGTTTAACCGGCAGCACCAAGGATCTGATCATCGCGATCGGGCCGATGCCCGATCAATTGAATTTGTATTTCGCGCGCGGCGTCGATCTGGACGATCCCGAAGAACTACTTGAAGGTACGGGCAAGAAGATGCGGCACGTGAAAATCTATGAAGCCAAACAAATTCGATCGAGAGCGCTGAAGGCGTTGATCAAACAAGCGGTAGCGTTAGCAAAATCCAAATGATGCTCGAAGAGGAGCGCCAGCTCCGCGATCAACACAGCGGGAGCTAGCGCTCCCGCTGGAGCCTAGACTAATTCATGGCACTTACTATGTCCTCTCTGACTGCGCGCCGCTACATTCTCGGCAAGCAAGGACTATGGCCCGGCCGGCGCTGGATCGGCCAAGCGGGTGTGGCCCAAGCGCTGAAAGAGATCGAAGCGATCCAGATCGATCCGCTCAACGTCGTCGGCCGCAGCCATGACATCGCGCTGCACAGCCGCGTGATCGATTATCAACCGCAGCAATTTGAAAATGTTGGCTCTCCCGACTTTAACGGGAACACCTGAGTGAGGGAAGGTCTGGTAAGATTGGCACATCCCATTGAAAAGAGGTGCGCCGATGGCAGACTATTCGATGCTCACGGAGTTGTTAGATTTACCGAATGTCAAAGTTGTCCA
>JBGQGR010000567.1:0-2779 GCA_041497495.1 Anaerolineae bacterium
ACAACAATCAGATGGTTGCGGCCAACACTTTAGGTACATGGAATACATCTGTGCTCGTTGATGGGACCTATATCCTCCGACTGCGTGTCATTCGGCACGACAGCAACTACACTGAAGCCTTTGTGCGCGGCATTAAGGTGAGCAACCAACAACCGATCGGCACGCCGACGTCCATCCCGCCCGCGCCGACCTTTGGACCTGAGGCGACACTTCCAGCCATCGCTCCGATCATCATCGAGCAGCCGCCGACGAATGTGCCAATCGTTTCTTCCGGCAGCACAAGCAGCACTGCGGCTAACAATTCTCAGCGTGCAGTGAGCGGAAGCGGCGGTGTATCATTAAGCAGCTTAATGGGCTCAGCTTGCATGACCGGTCTGGGCTGGACCTTTGCCGCTTTTGTTTTATTCGGCGCGATTGTTTTGGGCCGAAGACAATCCAAACGTTTCCTGCGCACACAGCGCAAAAAACTTGCCGATGCACATACTCAATCGACTCCGCCATCATCCGCCTAGTGATGAGTCCAGCGGCAGCATCAATCTAATCGTCGGGTTAGGCAACCCGGGTCGAGAGTACGCCTGTAATCGACATAACATCGGTTTTCGCGTGGCCGATCATTTTGCCTACGTTCACGCGATCAACTTCAGCAAAGTGCAGCTGAACGCCATGGTCGCGCTGGGCCGTCTGGGCGAGACACGCGTGATTCTAGCCAAGCCGCAGACCTTTATGAACGTCAGCGGCCGCGCAGTTAGCGCCTTGCTTAATTTTTACAAAGTACCGATCGATCGATTGCTAGTAGTCTTCGACGATCTCGATCTGCCGTTCGGTTCGGTGCGGTTGCGGCAGGAAGGCGGCGCGGGCGGGCACAATGGCATGCGCTCGATCATTTCACAGTTGGGCGGCAACTCTTTTCCGCGGCTGCGCATGGGCATCGGCCGCCCGCCGGGCCGCATGGACCCGGCCGCGTTTGTGCTGCAAGACTTCAACACAGACGAATCGATCGAGATTGAAGCCATCGTCGATCGATCAGTTAAAGCCATCGAAACTTTCATCGCCGACGGTATGGCGGTGGCTATGAACCAATTCAATTCAACAGGAGACCCATCATCATGAGCGAGAATGAATTAGCGCAATTTGCGACGGCCTTTGGTTGCCCCAGCGCCATGGCCGAGCCTACCGTCAACCGAATTCGGCAGCGCATTGGCACCGAAGTGCCGATGCCGGAAATTCTGGCCGCAATCAAAAAGATTGCGCCCAGCCGCCTGACAACTGATACGCTGGTAGCACGCTTGCAGAAAGATGCGCTGATCCAATCAGCCAAGCCAGTCCGATCGGATTCAGCTAAAGATTCCGATCCGGCCGATCGAACCAGCAAGCCCCGATCGAAAGCAGGCGGCGTCAGCGTCAAAAGCCAGATCGGTGATCTCTTGGCGCACAATTGGTCCAAAGCCAAAGCAGACGGTGTCATCCCGCCCGATCTATCAATCGAAAAGTTTGTGCGCAGTGCGCAATCCGCCGCGGGCGAACCGAAGCCAACGGTCGCACGCGTGTTGGAAGCCGTTAAGCAGCTCGCCAAGCGCGATGTGCTCATCACGCCGAATCTAGTCGCCGATGAGATTGTTGAGGCAAATAAACTGTGAGCCTCGATCGTCACTGCGAACGGAGCGAAGCAATCTCAATGACGATCGGGAGATTGCTGCGTCGCATCCTTCGACTCCGCTGCGCTGCGCTCAGGATGCTCCTCGCAATGACGCGCCCAACATCACTGGTCAACAACATTGAGTATTTCAATCAGCCTCGCCGGTTTGCTGCCGCTGCTGCGGGATCATCCGCAGTTTGAGCAGCTGCGCGAGGAGATTCGATCCCCGCATGAAGGTGAATGGCATCTACCCCTGCTGCGATCCGCTCGCTCATTTTGGCTGGCCGCGGCCGCACACGAAACTCAGCGAACGATCTTGATTGTAGCCGCGCGGGCCGATCGCACGCAGGCGCTGCATGAATCGATAGCCGCATTCTTAGGCAGCGACAGCGCGCATCAACTGCTGCGCTTGCCCGAACCCACCACTCTTTTTTACGAACGCGCAGCGTGGGCGCGCGAGATCGTCGCCGAACGCCTGAATGTTTTAACGCAGCTCTCCCAACCCCAAACACCAACTTCCAGCGTGGTTGCGTCGGTGCGCGCGCTGATGTTCCGCACCTTGCCGCCTCGCGCGTTCAAACTCGGCACGCGAATTTTGAAGCAGGGACAATCCATCAATCTCGATCAGCTGCTGGACGCGTGGATTAGTTTCGGCTACGAGAGCACATCGACGGTGCTTGCGCCCGGCGAGTTCAGCCGGCGCGGCGGCATTGTCGATATTTACCCGCCCGCATTGAATCAGCCGATCCGCATTGAGTTCTTCGGCGACGAGATCGAATCGCTGCGGACGTTTGATCCGGCCTCACAGCGATCGCTTGATCCGATCGAGCAGATTACGATCACGCCCGCAATCGAAGCGTTAGCCAAGCACGGATCGTTCGCGGCGGAGAAGATCAAAGAATGGGACACCTCCAACCTCACCGCCGATCTGCAGCAGCAGTTTGAAAAAGATCGACAAGCGCTGATCCTCAATTCGTCATTTCGCGGCATTGAATTTTATCTGCCGCTGTTACACTCCGATTCAACTTCAGTGCTCGATTACTTTCCCAACGATACATTGGTCGTGCTCGACGACGCGGACGAAATTGCCGACGCGTGGAGCGAGTTTGAAGAAGAGGCGCTTGAACTGCGGCACGAAGCACC
>JBGQGR010000568.1:0-2762 GCA_041497495.1 Anaerolineae bacterium
AGCTGATGCTCGACGATGATCAAGCCGGGACGCAAGCGAACAATCGCTTGTGTGTCCCACAAGATGACTTCAATCAAACGCGGATCTTTAGCGCATTGCTGCGCGACTTCGATCGCGCGCGGCGAGGGCGTCACCCGATCGAGATCGACGTAGCGATCCTCAGCCTTGCTGACGATCTTCTGCGCGATGACGAGGACATCATTAGACTTGACGGGTATTTCCAAACGCTCGATCGCATTGCCCAGAATCTGCGCCAAGTCATCGCCGGGTTGAATGAGCGGGATACCGTTGAGCGGGACGATCTCGATCGAGTTCGTCATACCGAGTTGGATCGATCGAACAATAAAGTGAGACCCAGCGCAAAACTCCAAGCATTCGTCAGCATGGAGGTCAACATTTCCGGTACGGCCACGCCGCCATCCTGTGTCAAAGTTTTGCGGAAGATCATGATCATGGCGACAGCGACAGCCGCGGCGATCGATGAAATGCCGGCGATCCGGCGTCCGTTTCGAATCAGCGCACTTCCGAGCAAAATGTAACTCAGCGGGACAAGCGTAAAGTAAGTCACGGCGAGATTGAAGTGCCACGGCTTGATCGATTCGACGACGATACCGATCGAGCTCAAGACGATCGATCCCAGGATCAGTATCAGGCTGCCCAACTTGCCCACGCGGCTCGATCCGATCCACTGCCAGAGGCCTAACGCAAATATCACGCCGAATATTCCGCCGATAATGAGACTGGCGTTGAATGGATTCGCCGTCGCGCTGACGCCCATATCGCTCAAGTCGTTGGCCTGCCAACTGAAACCGGGCGTCATGACGACGGCGATTAAAGTAGTTGCGAGCGAAAATATCGGTGAGATAACACCACACAGTCCGGCAAGGTGTATGAGTCGATGGTTAGAGTTGGGCATAAATAAACTTTAGCTGTCATCGCGAGATGTGTCTTTTTGCTACGAAACATTCTCTGCGATTATCAATGAGATTGCTTCGCTCCACTCGCAATGACAGACAGAAATTAGTGCGGCACGCCTGTGATTTGAATTCCAGCGTTCTTGATCTTGAATTGAATATTGATGTTGATCAACACCGCCGTCATCCCTTCCGCCACAACCGAATTCTCGATCGGGCCGGCGTCGTAGGCGTGCATTTGGGCTGCTCGCGCCAACTCGATCGTCAAGCGCTTGGCCTCTTGATCATTGCCGCAGACCAGCACATCGCAGTGCAGCATTTCATCGAGATTAGACAAATGCGTATAGCTGACATTTTGAAAAGCGGACACCACTTTCACGCCGCCGCCTAAAAACTTTTGGGCTGCCTCACTGGCCGAGCCAGCCGCGATCTTCCTCACTCGCCGTTTGTTGTCGGGATCGAGCGGCGCAGTTACATCGATCAAGATTTTTCCCTGCACGGCATCTTTAATCGAATCCAATGTCGCTTGATGGGCTTCGTAGGGCACAGAGAGAACGGCGACAGCGCACGCTTGCGTTGCGTCAACATTGTTCATTCCGCGCACGATCGATTCGCCGCCGAGTTGGGCATTCAATTCTTGGGCCGCGGTCGAGGCACGCTCGGCATCACGCGAGCCGATGATGATCGGATAACCGGCGTGCGCCCAGCGCAGTGCAAGTCCGCCGCCTTCTTTGCCGGTGCCGCCGAGGATTGCAATAGTCGGTAAGGTCATGTGGTCTCCTTGAAAAGGAATGAATACCGAGGTATGCGTCTTACTCGTTACTTATTACTCGTAATTGCATATGGCCCAAGTATCAATTTAGTTGTGTGCAAACGATCACTCGCCAAGACTTGAAGCAGGACTGAATGGCCGCCAAAGTAAGATCGATCGAGGTCGATTTGTGGTTGATCCAGATTGAGACCGATGGTCTGCCACAACGCTCCATTATCGATCGACCATGAGTTAAAGTGCAGATTCATGCTGTGTAATCTCCTCAAAACGTTTCCAGACCCTCGGCGCGATCGCGCGCGCTTGCGCGGCGATTCGCTCTTCGTCGAACGTCAGCAATTCTCGATCGCGCATCAACACTTTGCCACCGACGATCGTCGTCGCTACGTGCGACCCGTCGACGCCGAAGATAATCTGCCACGGCAAATTGCCATCGGTCAGCGGTGTGTAAGGTTGATAATCCAATAATACAATATCAGCATAAGCGCCGGGGGCGATCGAGCCGATCGGCCGCGGCCAGAACAGCGAAGCGATCCGCGCGTTGTTCTCGTAAGCCAGGCGTGTTACGGTCTCCCCGCTCATCGCGCGCGGATCATTTTCTTTCGACTTGTGAACGAGATAAGCTGCTTTCATTTCGCTGAACATGTTATTGCTGAAACCGTCGTTGCCCAAGCCCACGCACACGCCCGCATCAAGCAGCTGCTGCACCGGCGCAGTCCCGACCGCGTTGTTCATGTTGCTGCGCGGCTGATGGCTGACCTTCGTTTTTGTTTTCGCTAACAGATCGATTTCGCGATCGTTGACGTGCACGCAGTGCGCCGATAAAGTTTTCTCGCCCAAGACGCCGGCCGCGTTTAATCGATCGCCGACGCGTTCGCCGTATTTTCTTTCGCTGTCGATCTCGTCCGCGCCGTCTTCCGCGACGTGGATGTGAAACCCTAAGCCGATCGATTTCGCTTCGCTGATCGAGCGTTCCAAAGTGGACTGGCCGACGGTGAATGACGCATGCAAGCCGAATGAAGCGGCCAGCAATGGGGACCGGCTCGATTTGGCGAAGCGGACATTCTCTTTGATGCCGG
>JBGQGR010000569.1:0-2761 GCA_041497495.1 Anaerolineae bacterium
CTGCCTTACCGCTCACCCTCACCGGCAAGATAGACTATCGCGCGCTGCCCGAACCCGATCGCCTGAGCATGACGACCGATCGGGCTTTCGTTGGTCCCCGCACGCCGATCGAAGCAGCCTTAGTCCGCCTTTGGCGTCAGCTGCTTCAGCTCGACCAGATCAGTGTTCGATCGAATTTTTTTGAATTGGGCGGGCACTCCTTATTAGCGGCGCGCTTGTTTTCTCAGATCGAGCAAGAATTCCAACGCAAGCTTCCGCTGGTCACTTTGTTTCAAGCGCCAACGCTTGAACAGTTAGCGGAAGTGATACAGCAAACCAGCTGGTCAGCACTCTGGTCGCCCTTAGTCGCAATTCAATCCTCGGGTTCAAAGCCGCCATTGTTTCTGGTACACGGCTTTGGCGGCGGCGTTATCGATTGCGCGCGACTGGTGCCCTATCTTGATCCCGAGCAACCGATTTATGGCCTGCAAGCACGCGGCTTAAATGGGTTTGAAGAACCGGACACGCAGATTGAAACCATGGCTGCACGTTATATCAATGCACTGCAGACGGTCCAACCGCACGGACCCTACCGGCTGGGAGGTTATTGCTATGGTGGAACCGTGGCGTATGAAATGGCGCAGCAGCTTCAAGCGCAAGGTGAGTGTGTAACACTGCTGGCGTTAATCGAGACGGCCGCATTGAAGTCAGGTTATCGACAAGTACGCTTGAATCTAAATTTCGTCATCAACTTCTTTCGCAATTTACCCACCTGGCTGAACGATTACTGGAAGTTGGGTCTGAAGAAAACGTTCAAGCGTGCGCGCAGCCATCTGCGATTAGCCATTCAGGTGAAGAAGCGCCAGCCAGATAATCGATCGGACTGGGCCGACTTCAATGATCTCGTTGATGATGTCACAGCGATTCCCCGCGAACATCGGCATGTCATGGAAATTCACTTCGATGCGCTGCGAAACTATTGGCCACAGCAGTATCACGGCAAAGTCTGCGTGCTGCGCGCGCGGCGTCATCCGCTCGTCTGTTCATTCGATCCGCTGTTGGGCTGGCTGAAATATGCCGATGAGGTTCAGCTGAAATTAGTTGCTGGATCGCACGACACGATCCTGAACGAGCCATACGTGCAAACACTCGGCGCGGAACTTGCCGGACTTTTAAATGAAACGCAAAATGCGCAATAGGCGTGGTTACGCCGCTCAATAATTCTCTCGAACGATTCCTTTCGAGGGTGTCGTGTCGATGGGGTCGATGTTCCAATCGATCACTGGTGGGCGGGATCGGCCGGGAGATTGGCGACCGGATCCGCTGGCTCAATAAGAGTCCTTTGTCACAACAAAAAATTTCCCGCCGATCCGATCGACGGGAAGTTCTGCTTACGCACTAACGCCATGTGCAACTTTTTTATTCAACCTAAGCGGGCGGCGCTTCCTTGCCACCGGTCACCGTGATTGGTGTGGCTTTCACAGTTTTGACGTCGCCTTGTACGAAATCATTGTCGTATGGCGCGACGGGATTTGTCCAGAAGTAAACAAACTTCGCCACCGCAATTGGCACATTCACGCAGCCATGACTGCGCGGCACGCCAAAGTCATTATGCCAATAGGTGCCATGAATGGCGATGCCATCGTAAGTGAAGAATGTATTCCACGGTACACCGGGATCATCGAACCACGCACCGGTGTTGCGTTCGGATTCCGGCCCGCGCATGTGACGGCTGGGCATCTTGAGAATAGCCGAGTATTCACCGCCCGGCGTGCTGTAATCGATGACTGCGTCGTTGACCGTGAAGGCTGCGCCGCTGGCGATGCGCGACGTCAGCACGACAATCCCGCTTTCTGTGCAGGTCAGCGTTTGACGGGCCAGATCGATGGAGATGTGTTTGTCCGGCGTGTGCGGATTGATCGCCGTGAAGACGCTCTCGTCGATCTTGCGGACGAGCTTGGCTAGAATCCAGTGATGGGTGGGTTTGATCTCTTCGTCTTTGGAGGCGTACTCATCGTAAGTGTCGTACCACACGTTGCCCTTGGCATCAGTCTGAGTGGCGGTCACGTGATACGTGGTGCCATAGTAAAACTTGTAATCGAGTTTAGATCGCTCGTCGGGTTCGGCATAAGCATAGACGTATGGCGTGATCACTTCCACCCAGATGCCCCACGCGCCGACATCGGCATAAACGATCGGCGTGCGATACGGTTCCATCTTTTGAATCCAGGCCGAGTGCACAAAACCATCGCGCGTTTGATACCAGGTGTGATTGTGTTCCGGTCCCGGCCCATCGAATTCGCCAGCGACGCTGATCACCCAATCGCGCGCTACCGATCGAAGCAGCTTGCGCTTACTCGGATCGAGGCTGCTGTAGACCGCAACGCTGGAAGCTAGTACGCGGCCTGGAACAAAATCAATGAAAGGTGGTTTCGGTTCTTCTTCGCCAGGTGGAACAACCGGTTTGGCGAACGCGCTAAAAGTTTGGTTGAGCGCCGCGCCGGCCAAGGTGGCTCCGGCGACTTTCAAAAAAGTGCGTCGATCGATTTTAGTTTGAGACATGATTTGATTATACCCAACGTTTCAATTCACACAAGCAACGCTCACCTTGATCGAGAAAAGCTATAATCCGCCCATCCTCATTCCGGGGCAGGGCGCGGAGTTTGTGTTGACATTTTCGCGCGTTGTGCCGGATTAATTTACACATTGTCGCACCCGCGCCCTTCGGCGGTAAAACCCCTCAGGGGCGCCAAAATACGGCCCGATCGAGTTTCGATCGGGC
>JBGQGR010000570.1:0-2759 GCA_041497495.1 Anaerolineae bacterium
CAAATGCTCCGGCGGAATGCCGGGGCCGGTATCTGAAATATCCAACTGCGCCCAACCATCAGTGTGATCCACCGTGACGACGACTTCACCGCCGGCGGGTGTGTACTTGATGGCATTGTCGACCAAATTCAAAACGAGTTGGCGCACACGATCGGCATCGCCGGTCACGCTCGTCGGTTCTGCTTCATTCGGCGAATAAAATGTCACGCGCACTTTGCCCGCAATCACTTGAACTTGCTGAACCACTTCTGCGGCGATGCGATCCAGATCGACTGCTTCACGCCGCATGGGCAAGCCGCCGTCGGCTTGCGCCAGCAACAAGAGATCGCCGACGAGCCGGATCATCCGATCGGATTCACCGCGAATCGCATCCAACGAGGCCGGGTCTGCGCCGCCGATGCGCTTCAAGAGATCGATGTTGCCGCGAATCGTCGTCAACGGCGTGCGCAGCTCATGCGATACATCGGCGATGAAACGCTGCTGCGATCCAAATAAGCCTTCCAATCGATCGAGCATCAAGTTGAACGTTTCACTCAAGCGTCCGACTTCGTCGTGGGTGATCGTGGCAGGAATGCGTTGATCCAGTTTGCCGGCCCGCGCGATCGACAACGCGGTCTGCGTGATTTGATCGATCGGTTTCAGAGCTTGGCGAGCCAGGAACGCGCCGACGATTGCCGCAGCCAAAACGCCGAAGATGCCGCTGAGCAGCATAATCGCGCCAAGTTGTTGCAGCGACTGATCGACGCTGGTCAACGAGGCGGCCACTTGCAAATAGCCCACTTGATCGCTGCCGATAGTGATCGGGACGGTCAGCACGCGCAGGTGTGCGGCGCCGATTATCACTTCGCGCGTTAGACGATTGTCCAAAGTGATAAGCGGCAGAACATCCGGATCAAACGTTTGCTTGAAGTTGCCGACATTGCTGGACTTATTGACAATGGTTTGATTGCGATCAATCACAATCACGCCCACGCCCGCGGCGCGGAAGATATCCAGCTCGTCGGGAATGACGACTTGCAAAATATTCGAGAACGATCGAATGCGGCTGGCGCCGAGGATCTCGTCGGCCGTGCTGGTAAGCTGTGTATCGATATTGGACAGCAGGTTGTTCGACAGAAGCGTGTAGATCGCCACACCCAACACGATCAAGAGGGCCGCCAGGACAAAGGAATACCACAGGGTGAGACGCAGACGAATAGACATGATATCAATACTAGATGCACCATGCTCAATGCTTAGAGCAAAACAAGTAAAAGGTGCTGAAAGTTTAATGGTGTTTCAATGATGCGGCAACCGGCTTAACAGGGGATGAGATAAGAATGAGAGTTTATGGCTTGGAGTGAGGCTTCCGCATTCGGCAGGCCCAAGTTTGCTTCATTCTTCGCGCAGGACATAGCCAATGCCGCGTACAGTTTGCAGCAGGCGCGGGCTGCCCGCCACTTCGGTTTTTTGACGCAGGTAGCGAACGTAAACTTCGATGATGTTGCTCTCGCCGCCGAAGTCATAGTCCCAGATTCGATCATAGATCATATCGCGCGTCAGCACTTGTTTGGGGTGGCGCATAAACAATTCCAGCAGATCAAATTCTTTAGCGGTCAGATCGATCTTGTGCGCGCCGCGCCGCACTTCGCGCGCGCTGGTGTCCAACACCATATCCGCAAATTTAAAAACCTCGCCGCCTTCCACCGGTTTGCTGCGGCGGAGCAGTGCGCGCACGCGCGCCAAGAATTCGTCGAAGGCAAACGGCTTGACCAGATAATCGTCGGCGCCGGCATCCAGACCCTGCACTCGATCGGCAATTGAATCCTTGGCGGTCAACATCAAGATCGGCGTTGAGCCCGCCGCGCGCAGCCGCTTGCAGACTTCCAGCCCGTCGAGGCCGGGCAGCATCCAATCCAACACCACCAGATCGGGCGGATCATCGCGCGCAATCGCCAAACCGCCGGGGCCGTCGGGCGCAGTGAGCACTTTGTAGCCTTCAAAAGTCAGGCCACGAAACAAAGTGCCGGAAATTCCTTCGTCGTCTTCCACCACCAAAATTTTGTCAGCCATGGGCTAATTATATTCTGGCGGGAAGGAATATGCAAAAGGCAAAAAGGAAAAAAGTGACGCGTCACGAGTGATATTTATTGTGTGGCAGATATCCATTTGAAGTCACGCACTACGCATCACGTTGGATTGATCAAGCGCGATCCAATCGATCACTTCCGCCGCCAGCCTCGATCGATTTTTGATCGTCACTTCCCACGTCGTGACGAACGGCAGCGCCTTCAACGCGCCCGTCCACGGATGATCTTCCAACATCAACGTGGCCACGACAATCTTCGGACTGCTGACGGCCTTCAAGACTGCGCTTTGAAATTGCGATGAGAACAGCTGCATCCGGCCGATTTCGTCGATCAGGATGATCGGATAACGGTCCAGCGCTTGCACGATGACTTTGGCCCCAACCCGATCGATCGCGGCGACGTCCACGCCATAACGCCCCACGGTCGATCGGCTTTTGTGATCGACATGCGCCACCACTTGCGATCGACCTTCGAGCGTCGTCAAGCGAAAGCCTTTGCGTCCGCCCGGACCGAGAATTTCTTCAGTAAAAAATCCGCCAACTTGGCCCCTAAACTGCTCGACAACCGCTTTGATCAACGTCGTTTTGCCAATGCCTGGCCGGCCCGTCAACAACAATGTGCGACCCATAGAAATTTTTGATCTCTGATTTCTGATCTCTGATTTATTGCCAAAGCCAGTATAACACACCG
>JBGQGR010000571.1:0-2739 GCA_041497495.1 Anaerolineae bacterium
CGCTTCGGTGCGAATGTTGTAACCCAATACAGTAGCGTTGCCAGCCGATGGCTGCAGCAAACCCAACAACATGCGGATCGTCGTCGTCTTGCCAGAACCGTTCGGGCCCACATAACCCAGCACTTCACCGGCTTGCACGTCAAAGGTTACGTGATTCACTGCGGTGAAATCGCCGAAGCGTTTGGTTAAGGCTTGAACATCAACAACGGTATTAGTCATAGATCGCTTAACTGCCTAGCTTGAATGAGATGCCAGTGCCGCTTCTTCTTGTTCCGATAGTTCGATAAAAACATCTTCAAGCGTCGGCGGAATCGATCGGATCCGCTGCACCCGAACGCCCCGGGCTTGCAGCGCGATCGGCAATCGATCGATCACGCGTTGGCTGCTGTCCGGCCGCAGACGCAAATGCAATCGATCGCCAAAGACTTGCACATCTTCCACATCCGGATCAGTTGTGGCCGTGTGGCGCAACGCCGCGAGTGGTTCACCGGCCAATTCCAACACCCGATCATTCAAGTGACTTGTCACTTGTCCCGGCGTGCCTTCGGTGATAATTTTTCCGCGGCTGATAAAACCCACGCGTGTGCAGCGCGAAGCCTCATCCATATATGGCGTGCTGATCACCACCGCGACACCTTCCTGCACCACGAGGCGAATGATCAACTGCCAGAAGTCCTGCCGCGTCACCGGATCGACGCCGCCCGTCGGTTCATCCAATAACAAAACTCTCGGTCGATGCACTAACGCAGTAGCTAAGCCAAGTTTCTGCTTCATGCCGCCCGACAGTTGTGCCGCGCGTCGATCGCTGAATTCATCCAGCCCGACGAATTTCAAAATCTCCTGCGTGCGCGGCCGCCATTCGGACGATTTAAGGCCATGCACTTCCGCGAAGAAACGTAAATTCTCAGTGACCGTCAGATCGCCATACAAACTAAACCGCTGCGCCAAATATCCGATCTGCGATCGAGCCGCGTCGGCATCTTTGATCACATCGTGATCGTAGACCGTCACGCGACCCGTATCGGGCCGAAAGGCGCCGCACAGCAAACGCATCGTTGTCGTCTTGCCGGCGCCATCGGGTCCAACGAGGCCGTAGATTTCACTCGCCGCGACTTGAAAGCTGACATGATCGACGGCGTGGACATCGGCAAAAGTTTTGGATATGTCTTGAGCGAGAACGGCGATGGTCATCGTGAATAATTCGTACTGCGTAATACGTGGTGCGTGGTGTCTTTACGCATTACGCAATACGCAGTAGATTCATTGCGCTGCAAAACTCACATCGGCCGGCATGCCGGGTTTCAACTTGCCCTCGGGATTTGTCACGTCCAATCGAACGGCGAAGACGGTCGTCGCGCGGCCTTCTGCTGTTTGAACATTGCGCGGCGTAAACTCGGCTTGATCGGCGATGCGCTTCACCGTGGCAGGAAATTTCTGGCCGGGGAATGAATCGACGGAAACCTGCACCGTTTGTCCGAGCTTCACTTCGCCATATCGATTTTCTGGAACGTAAACGGTCATATATAAATTCACTATATCGCCGATAACCAGCAGTGATGCGCCGGGCATCACCACTTCGCCCGGTTCGATCGCGCGCTTGAGCACCACACCACCGATCGGGGCACGCAGGGTCAATTTGTTGATCTGCGCTTGTAAAGCTTCGATCTGCGCGTGCACCACATCGATCTGCGCCTGCGCCGCATCGATCTGGGCTTGCGAAGCGGCGAGCTGTTCAGGCCGCGCGCCGCTCTGCAAGAGATCGAGCTGGGCCTGCGCTTGATCTTGTTGCGCCTGCGCAACATTCACTTTGGCATACGAGGCATTCAATTCATCTCGTGTCGCGCCCGCTTTCAATTGATTGAGGCGAACCTGCGCGGCGTTATTGGCTTCAGTCGCCGTATTCAAATTGGCGCGGGCTTGCTCTTCGGTTGTGCCGAGGCCCGGGCAAATGGTGCCGCCTCGATAACATTTGGTTAAGCGATCGTAAGTATCCTGCGCGACTTTCAATTGTCCGGCCGTTTGAGTCACGGCCGCTTCGGCTGCGGCAATATCGGCGGCGCGCGGGCCGGTCTTCAAGATCAAATAAGTGGCCGACGCATTCGCCACATTCGCTTGCGCGGCATGAACGGCCCCAGTCGCCGCATCGATCTGCTGTTGCTGCGCGCCGGATTTCAACAGAGCGTAATTCGCCTGCGCCGCAGCGTGTTGAGCCTGAGCCGCGGCGAGTGAGGCCTGCGCCTGTTTGAGCTGCGCTTGCAGCAACGTATCATCCATGTGGATCAATTCCTGATTCGCTTCGACGGGATCACCTTCCGCGACCAGCACCTCGGTCACCCGACCGGACAGCTCCGGCGAGATCGTAACGTCGGTCACCTCGATCGTGCCGGAGGCCGCCAGCGGGCCGTTCTTCGCCGCAGCTTGCTGCGACCAGTTGTAGACGGCTAAACCTATCACGACGAGAATGATCAGAATCGGGATGAAACGCAATCGCTTATGCATGGTTCCTCCAAAATTTTTTACCACAACCCTTGCGAAGGTTGAATTGAAGAATAGTTTATCGAAACCAAAACCTTCGCAAGGTTCCGTTAGTCCAATCGTTTGCGAACCCGCAGCACTGCCGCACTGACAATCAGCACGCCGAAAATAGCCAAGGGAATCACGTCGCCGGCGATTGATTCAATGCCCACGCCCTTCAAGACAATCGCGCGCACAATCGTCAGGAAATAACGCAGTGGGATC
>JBGQGR010000572.1:0-2732 GCA_041497495.1 Anaerolineae bacterium
CTTGCAGTAGCTGCAGCATCTGCCCGACAGCTTGATCGGGCGTAAGGTCCTGCTTGAACCAACGCCGAATGAGTTCATCCAAGCCATAAGTCCCCATCGTCTGCCTCCATTTGAGGTAACACGTTTCCGTGTAGGGCTGCTCTTGAAAAAGCGCTCCTTCAGCGCCAGAAACATAATAACACGTTACCGTGTAATTGTCAAGTGGCAAAATAAAACTCCCGAAGTTTGCGAAGCGCTTCGGAAGTTCTGGCGCGAAAATAAACCCGCGCGGCATTTGAAGCCGCGTGGGTTTGATCACTTCTTCGCTTTGTAAGCAAAGCCCGCTCGTTCGGCGATTAACTCCAAATATTTGGAAGTCGATCGGCGGGGCTTGTAGATGCCCACTTCCCATTCGCTGATCGTTTGCTGGCGCACGCCCAGCTCTTCGGCTAATTGGATTTGGGTCATCCCCAAATGATCGCGCAGAGCCTTCACCCTTTCGGCGTCCCACTCGACAACATATTGAACCCGGCGTTTGGCGGCCATCAACCTGCACTCCTGATCGGTTATTAGTCTAGCATGTTGTCCAGTCACATGCAAACAGAGAGACATCCAAGTGGGACGTCTCTCTCTTCGATCAACTTTCGGTTGTTCGGTGGGCTTATTGCTGCTGCGGCCGCCGAAAGATCGGCACCAGCATCGCCAGGCCGATGACGATCAAGATCACCGGCCAGAACTGGCCGAAGCTGATATGCAGCAAATTTTGCAGCAGAAACAAGCCGCCCAGCACAATCAACACAACGCCGAACAAGACGCCGTTGTTGCGCGGCGTGGTCTGCGGTGAAGAATTGAAACCGCGTTCAATGCCTTTGCCAAACTCCCGCGCTCGATCGGCCACCTCCTGCGCATTGTCTTGAATGATCTGCTGCGATGTGGCCGGCGATCGCCCTTCCAGCGGAATGACAATCCACAAGATCAAGTAAAACAGCACGCCGCCACCGCCGAAAATCGCCAACAGCACGAAGATCAATCGGACGAGTGTAGGATCGATACCAAAATAGGCGCCCACTCCGCCGCACACTCCACCGATCATGCTGTCGGTCTTACTACGATACAATCGATGCGTTTCCATTTTATGCCTCCTGCTGATTGCGACTTGAGTCAAGTCGATTAGGATCATAGCATGTCCATCAAAAATTGACGGGCATTCAGCCGACGCCTTACTGACGCTTGGCCGATGCCGGCTCTTCCCTTGGCTATGAACCTTTGGCAGGTTTTCGATCCGGTTCCCGGCCGCCATGGTGTATTTCAGATTCTGGCTGTGCCCGATTGAGATCAGCAGCCCATCGGTGCGGTGCGGGCACCAACATTGGCCGCCGCACAGACCAGCGCTCGGCCGCGAACCGAACGATTTGGGTCACCATCTGATTGTAATTGAAGCCCGCAGCTTCGGCCGCCATGACTGACATCGAGAACGAACTAATATCGGGATTGGGATTAACGTCGATCACATACGCCTGACCGTCACGCACGCGTACGTCAACACGCGCATAATCACGACAGCACAGCGTGCGATAAGCTTGCAGCGTAGCCGCCTCGATCGATCGGCGCGTGCGCGGTTCCATCATCGCCGGACACAAAAATCGAATCTGCTGCATGGCCGCCGAGTGTTCATCGAACTTCGCTTCATACGTATACAACCGATCATGCCAATCGGCCGCGTGGCCATATTCCAGCTGGACGGCCGGCAATACGGTCGGCGGAGAATTGCCCCACACCAGCACATGAAATTCCGGCCCGTCGATAAACTCTTCAATCACAGCGGCCGACTGAAAAGTTTCGCGCACATATTCCACGCGCTGCCGCAGCTCTCGTTCATTCTCAACGATGGCTTCGCGGCTGATGCCATAGCTGGCATGTTGATTGACCGGCTTGACGATGGCCGGATAAACATTCCAGTCGACATCCGTCGCGGTGCGCATCAAACCGCCAAGCGGCAAAGGTGCTCCCGCTTCGGCCAACAGCCGCCGGACCAACCACTTGTCGCGCGAGACGCGCAGCGCCCACGGCCCGGAGCCGGTGTATACAAATTGCAGCTGCTCCAACTCCTCCGTCACGCCATCGTAATCCCAGGGTCGATCGGCGTAGCCTTCGCACCAATTGAAGATCAGCCATTCGCGCGGATCGACGCCGCGCGAACGCACGACCTCGGCCACGCTATTGGTGACTTTCAAATCTTTAACGTGATACCCATTCGCGCGCAGACCCGCCATCAACTTTTGATTTTCTTCGGCCACTTCAATGAGATCGGCTTCAGTCCAAGTGTTATCGTGATTGTGGAGCATCAAGATTTGAGTAGGGACAGTATTCAATGACATGCTAAATCTTTCCTATTAACGGCTATTCGGCGCGGCCCGGCCAGCGTTCCAATGCACACTCGATAATCCGCGAGGCCAGCTGCCCGTAGCTCCAGCCCATCATCTTCGAAGCGATCGAATGTTCCGACTCAGAAGTTAAATCGGCGTTGTGATTGACATCCAGCACGTAAAGCTGATCGCCGCGCAGCCGCATATCGATGCGGGCATAGTCTCGGCAGTCCACCGCCCGATAAGCTGTCTGCGCGATCTCGACCATTCGCGCGTACAAGGGCGCATCGATCGGCGCCGGACACAAGAATCGAACAAGTTGATAGCGGGCCGATTCGCGATCGAACTTCGCTTCATTGGTGTAGAATCGATCGTGTATATCGTTGA
>JBGQGR010000573.1:0-2708 GCA_041497495.1 Anaerolineae bacterium
AATTCTTCTTTGTGGACTTTCTCGTCAGACATTTTCGATCACTCCTTCAAATAAATTTCCAACAGCATAATTATAGCAGACCCATTTGTCATCTGTCGAATGTCATAAAAACCGGGGCGAGTTATCCCGGCCCCTGTCCATATCCGCTATGAGAATCTTCTTAATGCGACATATTCGTCGTGTCAGTCGGCATACCGCTGGCTGCGCCGCCGTCGCCGATCTTCAGCAAGCCCAGCGCCCCTTTGCCTGTATAAGCGAAAGAGTGCGTCACGAACGGATAGAGTCCGGCATCGGGAATCACCAATTCCACCATATAACCGCCACCCGGCGGAATCGTTACCGTTTGCATGCCGTGCTGTTCATTCTGCGGATTACCATCTGGATAGGCCGTATCGAACAGAGCGCCGATCACATGGAAAGCCGAGAACGTCGTCGGGCCGGCGTTCAACACCCACAAGCGAATTCGATCGTCCGGGTTAGCCGTCAATGGCGCATCCTTGTATTGATTGGCGTAACCATTGAACACCACATAGTCGGGCGTGACCGCATTCATCTTTTGACCATCGGTGTGATACAGGCCATCGCTGCCTTTGGTCACATACAGTTCACTTTGCACCAACACATATTCTTTGGCGACCGGTTTCAGATCGGGCGATGAAACGATGATCGCGCCGTACATGCCGTTGCCGATGTGATGCAGCACGGGCGGCGTGCCGCAGTGATACATGAACACGCCGGGATAGTTCGCTTTCCACGTAAACGATAATTTCTCACCCGGCTTCACCGAAATGTAGTTCTTGTTCCAGGCTGTCTGCGCCGCGTGGAAATCGATCGAGTGTTCGATCGCTCCGTCGTTGATTAAAGTAAAATTGATCGTATCGCCGACATTGACATGCAAGATCGTCCCGGGCACTGAACCGCCAAACGTCCACACATCCACCGGCACGTCTGGTGCGATCTCGCCGACTGTTTCCTGCACATGCAGTTCGATCGTCTTGATCGTGCCGCTCGACGCGGGCGGCAGCGCCGCATCAAAAGTTTTGTGCTTATCATACGGCGGCGGTGTAACTTTCGAATAATCGGGCGTGGGCAGCGGGCCTTGCACGATCTGCACGGACGCGGCCGTCGACGCTGGCGGTGCGGCCAGCGTCGCGCACGCCGTCGCCCCCATTGAAATCACAATGAACAAAGTTGCTAACAGCCATTTGGTTTTCATGTCTCTCCTTGTCTGCTCTTTTTGATAGATACACCATACCTTAGCACGGCTTTAACTAGAAAAGTATGATTTTAATCATACTGTGATGATGCAGTTGTTTGAGTCAACCACAAATCTTCCGAAGCTGAAGATCGACGAGCGCATTATCGTTCAGCCTGCATCATGCTCCGGGCGCTTTTATGCGCGGCCAGGCATGCAGCATGAAACTGATGGCTGCCAACAATTCTGCCAATCGGCCGATCAGCGGCACGATCGGCGGCACATTCAACCACAGTCCGATCCCAACGCTCAAGACACCAATGTTCAACAACCCATAAGCCATCCAGCCCAACGTTTGATTGCCATGCGCCGCGCCGCGACTAAAGCGCGGCAAGATCCAGAAAGCCACACCCATCGCCAGTTGCAGCGTCCAACCGATCATCACGAACTCAATATGCATAGGCAGCATGCTCAACAGCGCCGGATCGATCCGCGCGCCCTTCTCAAATAACATCAGCGCACCGATCAGGAATCCGACGCCCAGATAGATCAGCGCTGTGCGAACCGGCCACACACTCAAGCGCGTCACGTCAACGCTCCTTCACGCGCGACCATGCGTTCACCAGAAAAGACCAGCCGCCGATCAATTGCAGCGCCGCCGATAACATCAACAGCCAGCCGAGGCCCCACTCCGGCTTGATAGAAACGATCGGCTCACCGATCACTCGCAATATTAAGCCCACGTTGATCAAGATATACGCGGCCAATACCAATCGTTCGTTGCCGCGCGGCTTCTCCTTCGAATACTTGGGCAGCATCCAGAACAACATGCCGAAGATCAACTGCGTCACCCAGCCAACCATCAGCAGATGGAAATACACGGGCGTCAGCGCGCCGATCTCCGGCGGCAGATCGAGCGCCGATCGAGCGAGCAGCAGCACCCCGATCAGCAGCGCGGCAACAAAATAAATCAAGGCAGTTTTGATGAAGTAACGAGTGAGTGGCGGCATAGTTACGATTAATCCTCCCGCAGGTTATGCACAGTTAAATCAATTTGAATTAAACCTGCGGGAGGATTCTAATTACTTTCGAGCGAGACCCAAGCGCTTATCGATCGCGCGCTTGATCGCGTGACGTGCATATGTGCGTTGATAAATCGTCGCGCGAATCAGCCAGCGGCTGTTGCTCGTATTCTTGAAACCATGGCGGACTCCGGCCGGAACAAAAATCACGCTGCCGGCCTTGACCTCGATCGATTCGTCGTCAAGGAACATCGTCCCAATACCTTCGAGCACATCAAAAACTTCATGCTCGTGATCGTGATGATGAACAGACAATTCCTGCCCAGGCAAAAATCCCAACACGCAGCCGGAAAAATCTTCTTCAGCGAACAAGGGTACATTCGTGAGCGGCAGTTCGTCGTAGCGCGCGACTTGCGCGGCTTGAAAAACTTTCCAGCGAGTCTCCATCTCATTTCCCCTGTCTGCGTAGAGACGACCCGGCGTGTCGTCTC
>JBGQGR010000574.1:0-2703 GCA_041497495.1 Anaerolineae bacterium
CCGAGACGATCAAGATGCGCCAATCACTAACTTCATCATGCCGACTGTTGACTTGCAGTTTATATACACCCGGCGGCAGTGAATCGCCATTCGGCAACTTCACCTCAGTCGAAGCGTAAGCGAGTTTATTCAACGGCGCGCTGACGATTTGTGTCCAACTCAAAATCAAATCGCCGCGGGGTTCGGTTTGATTGCGATCCCATTCAGGTTGGATCGAATTCAGAAAAACCGTTTGCGAGATCGCAGACAACCGATACGTCAGCTGATCGACGTTGCGGAACTGTGTATATTGCCGCACGATCGGATCGGGATTGTACGTGCCATACACGTTATTCCAGTAACCGCGCGAGCCTACGAGCCACGCGATCGGTTCTTGCGGTGCGGCTTGAAATACGATGCTGCGATTGCCCTGCAACCGGCGCGCGAAACTATCGCGCGCTTGATCATCTAACGCGATCGCATATAGCGCCGACGGATCGATGTCGAACACGATGTCAAGCGTGGTACCGCCACTGCCCCATTCAAAGCGCGGCATTTCGGGCTCAGGTGTGATGTGGATCGATCGTTCAACCGAGTTGGGATCCATCGGCACATTGAAGTGCAGAGTCACGCGATCACTGATCGATGCATGTAAGTCGCCATCACGTGGTGACGAACTGGTCATCTCCGGCGGCGCGGCGACGATGAAATCGAAATTGTATTCTCGATCGGACGGCAGATCACCCAATGGACTTTGCACACCGCGTCGAAGAATAACCGAATATTTTGCACCTTCGATCAAAGCCTTGTCCGCATAAAAGACTAGCGTCGTCGTCGATGGCCAGCGAATCTCGCCGGACACTGCGCGCCCATCGGTAGCTTTCACTAAGAAGCGTGGCGTGACAGTCTCCGTCAGCACCGGCAGATTGAACGTCAACGAGATCGCCGTCCACGGACTATTATCAACGCCCTGCGGCCAATAGTTACTAACGCCGGGCGCTGTTGTCGTGAACGTGGCGCGGGCATCCTCGACGAGTTTATCGCCATCCACAGATTGCAGTCCGGCTGACAGCTGCAGCGTATACCGCGTTGCCGGTTGGAAATCGATCGGGTCGAAGTAGTAGAGCTGATCGGTTAGCCATTGGCCGGTGCCGCTGATCGAAGGCGAGAATGAGATCGACGGCATAGACGATCGAGCCATCGGCTTACTGAACAAGAGATTGAAACTGCTGTTGGTCAATACATTCTCAGCGCCATTCGCTGGATAAAAGGATACGCCTAATCGACCGGTGGTAGTGAAGGTCGCCGTGAACGGTTGTCTCAGCAGCTGCCCATCGATCGAGTGCGCCGATGTATTGAGTGTCAGCTGATAACGCGTGAGTTTAGCCAGCGGTTGCTGCGGAATGAAATGCACGATCATGGCCGGTTCTACCTGCGGCTTCAACGGTGACGTCAAAGGCGAGGTAAACGGCGACGCTTTCGAACTTGTGAACACGATCGTGAAACTCAACGGCACGCTCGGCGTGATCTGGAAAGCCGATCGGATGGAGTCAGCATCCATCGGCTGATCGAAGCGCAGTTCGATCGGTGTCGTCAGCGAGACTTGATCGATCGTGCCCGGCTGCCAGTCCATCAGCTGCGGTGCTGGGCCGCTTGAGCAACTGCCGAGCACCCCTAGAGCGGCGAGAAACAAAATAACATATAGAGATTTGGATTTAAACATAGCACCCTCTCATTGTTCAACGCTCATTGTTACCGGTTCGCTCTGCCACTGCTGACCTAATCGATCGATCGCGATCGCAACGAAGCGATGTTCGCCCGCGCTCAGCGTCCACCACGCCTGATAAGGCGCGGCATGCGCGCTTGCCCAATTTTTGCCATCAACCACAAAGTCAATTTGAGCGACAGCGGCCTCATCGTTCACCTGCGCAGTAACTTCGATTTGTTGCACATTTAGCGGCACATGCGGATCAATCAAAATGTGAGTGTTTGGTGCGGGCGAAATCATGCGCGGCGTTCGATCGTTATTCGGTTGATTTTTGATGGCCGCCACTTGATCGCGCACCGCAAACGGCACATCATTCGTCCGCGCCCAGTCGCGGAGTTCAGCGGGCGCGTACCAGACTAATTGATCAGCGGCGCGCGTGTAATCGTGCTCGATCGGACGCGCGGGACTTTCAGCCAAATACAATTCGCTGCGGCGATAAGGACACTCAGGGCCAGGCGTTAAGCCATCCATGACGCACACTTCACGGCGATCGATACCCGGCGGCTCGATAAATGATTCGATCGGTAGTTGCTGCTGCGCGGCCAACATCACATCATGCCAGATTGGGCCGGCACCATCGACACCACTGATGTGACTCATCGGTCGGCCGTCAGGATTGCCGACCCACACACCGACAACTCGTTGAGGCGTATAACCTAACGTCCAGTTATCCCGATAGTTTGAGGTCGTGCCGGTTTTAGCAGCAGCCGGAAATGGCAAATGGAGTGGACTGAACAAACCGAATTGATCGGCGCGCGCTTCGTTGTCACTGAGCACATCGGTCAGGAGATATGCAGCGCGAGGATCGATGAGAAGCTCTGAACTCTGATTTTCAATATCTGATTCTGGACAAAAGTAACCGACAATGAGTGATGAGTAAAGTTTTGGGGATGAGATGTTTTTGATCGAGCACGGCGAAACTTGATGCCCTTCATTTGCATAAACACCGTACGCCG
>JBGQGR010000575.1:0-2699 GCA_041497495.1 Anaerolineae bacterium
CGCCGCGCGTTAAAGCGTTCGGCACGGCTTGATGCTGCTGCCGGTAGCGGCTGAGCAAAAAGAAAATTTGAGTTTGAAAGGCGTAGCGCTCGCGATCGGCGTAGAAATCGGACAGGAAAGGATTCTCTTCAAAGACTTCCAGCAGCGAGTCGCCGCTGAAATCCGGCGCCAGCATGCGGGCCAGTGTGGTTTTGCCAACGCCGATGACGCCTTCGATGGCGATGAATGGAAAGCGGGGCACGGAACCTCCAATGAGCAATGAACAATGAGCAATGAACAATGAAAGAGATTAAGCATCCTGAGCGGAGTGGAGAAGCCGAAGGCCACAACGCGCAGTCGAAGGACGCGATCTGACAAACTATTTATCTTAGCGGCATCCTTCGACTGTGATGTGAATTCTCATCTCTGCTCTGGCCGCTTTCATCTGGTTTAGCTTAATGGGCTTGTGAGTAAATGTCAAGATGGAGATCGTTCGGGCGTCGATTCGATATGCAGTTGTAACCACCGGCTAATGCGCTTCAGACTATAATGATGAGCATGTCTGCCCACCGCCCGCTCATTTTGATCACCAACGACGATGGCATCAATTCGATCGGTCTGCGCGCCGCCGCGGAAGTGTGCGAACTGCTCGGCGATATCTTGGTCGTGGCGCCGCATCAACAGCAATCGGGCGCGGGCCGATCGATGCCGCCGCATTCGGAAGGCCGCATCTTTCACCAGCAGATTCAGATCAACCACCACACGCTCACGGCCTACGCGGTTGAAGGCACGCCCGCCCAAGTGGTGCAGCATGGCTTGTTTGAAATCGCCGAGCGCAAAGTCGATCTGGTCGTAGCCGGCATCAACTACGGCGAAAATTTGGGCGAAGGCGTCTCGGTTTCCGGCACGGTCGGCGCTACGATGGAATCGGCTTCATTTAAAATTCCATCAATCGCCATTTCACTGGAGACGGCCAAAGAAGATCACTTGAGCCTGTCGGAAGAAATTAACTTCTCCAGTGCAGCCTATTTCCTGGCAATGTTTGTAGCGCGTACTCTCAAAGAAGGTCTGCCGCTCAAAACTGATCTCTTGAAGATCGATGTGCCCACGGGCGCGACGTCGGACACCGCCTGGCGTTGGACGCGCTTGAGCCAGACGCGCTACTTCATCCCGATCAAACCTCACCGCCGCCGCCCGATGGATCCCGGCCCCATGGGTTATGAAGCCTACCTCGATCTGGAACACCTCGAACCCGATTCGGATGTCTACGCCGTGCGGATCGATCATGTGGTGTCGATCACACCCCTTACGCTGGATATGACCGCGCCGATCGATCTGACGACGCTGCCCAACTGATCGGATTATTAGCTGGACTTGCCCGCAAGATCGAGTATGATCGTTGCACCAAATTGATCACGCCTGTGCTTTTTTCATCAAATGTGATCAAGCCGTCGCCAGCCCAACGCCGTTGACCAAGCAGCGGCTCATCAATATTTACTCTTCAATCAACTCAATCGGTTCGCGATATTCAGTCCGTAAAGGGGGATAGCTGCTATGTTGGTTCAAGTCGTTAAACGATCGTTGCTGGCATTGATATTAGCCTGATCGTTGATGGCGTTGGTGCTGCTAAGTTTGGCGGGCCGGTTGCCAAGTGTGCAAGCATCCGCTACCCGCTACGTCGCGCTCGATGGTGTGTGCGGCGGGCCGGTGCCGTGCTACTCTAGCCCACAAGCGGCGGTCGATGCGGCTTCTGCTGGTGATGAAATTCGAGTCGCAGGTGGGACCTATACTGGCGTGCAAGCCCGGAATGGTTTGACCAATGTTGTTTACATTAGCAAGAGCCTCGTCATGCGTGGCGGCTACCTCACGCCGACCTGGGGCACGCCTGACCCCGCCGCTCATCCCACCACGCTCGATGCCCAGAATCTCGGTCGCGTGATTTACGTTGATACGGGAATTACGGTGACACTCGACGGACTGCGCGTGACCCACGGGAATGCAGTCATCGCCGGTGATGCGGGTCGCGGGGGTGGCGTTGATCTATATGGCGGCACGCCGATCATCATGAACTCGACCATTGTCAGCAATATCGCCAGCTTCGGCGGAGGTGTCTTCGGGTTAGGCAGTAATGCGCGACTAGAGGCTAACGTGATTAATCTGAACACATCCATCTTTGGTGGTGGGCCATACATGATCAGCGGCCAGCCGGTATTGGTGGATAATGTGATCGTGAGCAACTCGGCGGTGATTAGAGGCGGTGGAGTGGCCTTGTCCTCAGCGTCGACTGTATCGATGACTGGCAACGTCATCCTGAGTAACACGGCGAACGGGGGAGGCGGAATGTATCTTAACGGCGGAAACACGGTTGCCGTAATGAACAATCGGATCATTTCAAATTCCAGTAACTTTAATGGTGCAGGCTTGTATTTGGAGAGTAACCACGGGGCGTTGTTCGTGAACAATGTCATCGCCGACAACCGGATCCGCACCAGCGGTTCTGGCAGCGGAATATTTGCTAATTACAGCTCTCCACGCTTCCTGCATACGACACTGGCGCGAAACACGGGTGGCGATGGCAGCGTAGTTTATGCGTCCGACTACTTGAGCATGTTTGCGTCGGTAGCGCTAACCAACACCATCCTCGCTAGCGGTGCGACGGGAATCAGCGCGACGATAGGCAATACCTTCACCCTGAGCGGCATCCTGTTCTTTGGCAACGC
>JBGQGR010000576.1:0-2696 GCA_041497495.1 Anaerolineae bacterium
CTTGAAGTCAAAATTCGAGACTGCGCTCAAGTAGGCTTGTATGGCGCCCGATGGGCCAGCGGCCGCACCGCCGCCACAAGCTGACAAGAGCACGCTTAATACCAAAACCAACGCTATGACAAATGACTTGCCTTTCATCTTTGCTTCTCCTTATCATCCAGAAATGATCTACCGGTCTCCAGACTGGCCCTCACCCGATTCAGCTGCGCGGTGTGCAGGTCAGCCAACAATGCGAACATTCTACCAGCGAGACTTTGAAAAGTCAATGGAATTTTTATTTGTGCTGTGAAAAACACCGTTCAGTCAATAAAGAGCGGTATCTTTTGAAACTTCACGACATCCACTAAACCTTGATCAGTGATCTTTAGTTGCGGAATCACGGCCAGCGCCAAGAACGACATCGCCATAAACGGATCATGTAAAGTCGATCCCAGCTGATGCGCGGCGCGCAGCAGCTCATCCATCTGATCCCGCACTTTCTCGATCGGCTGATCGGACATCAAGCCGGCGATCGGCAATGGCAGCAAGGATATAACTTGATCCCCTGTGGCCGCGCTCATGCCGCCGTGTGTTTGAGCGAGGGCGCGGACAGCAGTGTGCATCGATCGATCATCCGCACCGATGACGACGATGTTGTGATGATCGTGCGCCACCGATGAGGCGATGGCGCCTGCCCGCAAGCCGATGCCCTTCACAAACCCGACCGCATGTGCGCCCGTATGGGCGTGCCGCTCGATGACGGCGATCTTCAACACATCGAGACCGGGGTCTTGTACCGCCAGGCCGTTTTCAATCGTCAGGTCTTCAATGAGATGTTCGGTGATCAGTTGATCGGGAATTGCGCCGATGATATTGGCTTTACGGCCGGTGGCCGGCACGCGAAAATCGATCTGCTCCAAATCCACATTCATTGAACTGCGGACAAAGATGTCGCGCTGCGGTTTGTCGTACGGCAGCAGCTCGCCCTCGCGCGCGACGATCGCTCCGCCGCGCAGAACAATCTTCGCCTTCACCTCTTGCAAGTTATTCAGCACCACCAGATCGGCGCGTTTGCCCGGCGCGATCGATCCGCGATCGTGCAAACGGAAATATTCGGCGGTGTTGAGCGTCCCCAAGCGGATGGCCGTGACCGGATCGAGCCCTAGTTCGATCGAGTGACGGATCAAATAATCGATGCCGCCAAGATCGAGCAGATCGGAGGGTTGTCGATCGTCCGTGCACCAGCAGATGCGCCGCGCGTTAGCCGCGTTGATCAACGGCAGCAGCGGTTCAAGATTGTGCGCGTTCGTTGCTTCGCGAATGAAAATGGTCATGCCCAAACGCAATTTGTTGCGCGCCTCCTCAACCGTGGTGCATTCGTGATCCGATCCGATGCCAGCCGCAACATACGCGTTCAATTGTTGGCCCGCTAAGCCCGGTGCGTGCCCATCCCGCACACTGCCATCGAAGGCGGTGATCTTCGCCAGCACTTCTTCATCGCCAAAGACGACGCCGGGAAAGTTCATCATCTCGGCCAGGCCCAGCACCCAGCGATCTTGTTTGAAAGATGTGAGGTCATATGAGTGCAGGACTGCGCCGGATGTTTCCATGTTGGTTGCCGGCACGCACGATGGCACCATCACGAACACGCTGAGCGGATTGTATTTCGCTGCGTCGAACATGTACCGAATGCCATCCAGTCCCAACACGTTGGCGATCTCGTGCGGATCGATCACGACCGAAGTTGTGCCGCGGGGCACGACAGCGCGCGCGAATTGAGGCGGCGGCACCAGGCTCGATTCAATATGCACATGCGCATCGATAAAGCCCGGTGCGATCACACTGCCACTCACATCGATCGTTTCTTTCGCCCGATAGTTCGATCCGATCCCGGCGATCTTCCCGTCGGCGATGGCGACATCGGCGGCGTAGACTTCGCCAGAGAAAACATCGACGATCGATCCACCTTTCAATAAAAGATCAGCTGGCTCGTCGCCGCGCGCGACTTTGATGAATTGGGAGAGTTCCATGATGGTTACCTATGATTAACCACGGAAGGTACGGATGAGGTGGATTTATTTTGTCAAGCCAGAAGGATCAATTTGTATGCCCGATGCTTCCAACTCTGCTAATCTTCGCTGCATTTTCTCAAGGCGCTCAGTGGGTGTTAGTTTAAGATTTTCCCATAGCTCAACGAGATCAATGCCATTCGCAAGCGCTTGCTGTAGCTTAGGTGACTCGTCGATTAGTTGTTGTAGATCGTTAGGTATGATTTTTGGCGTCATGTCGCTCCTTATCAGCCATCGAAGGGTGTTAGCTTGAAATCAACTTTATATGTTAGTACGCTCACGTTCTTAAGTCCGCGCACCGCATTCAGCCGTTGCCTCAGAATGTCAGTTGGCTCGAAAATCTCACTATTCTCTTTTTCTGCGTTACAGTGAAAAGCCAATGATTCATCCTTCATCCTTCCGCCTTCATCCTTTCTGATCAGCCGTCGATCAGCTTCACCGAAATCTTATTGTGCTTCTCAATCACTTTACCGAGATCGATCGTTCTTAACTCGCCATCTTCAACGACGATCTTACCATTGATCACCGACAGATCGACGCGCTGCGGCGCGCAGAAGATCAAGGCCGCTTGCGGATCGTGCTGCGCGCCCGCATACTCCAACCGATCGAAATCGAAGCCGATGAAATCCGCGCACTTACCCACTTCGA
>JBGQGR010000577.1:0-2679 GCA_041497495.1 Anaerolineae bacterium
AGGCGTTTTACAATCCACGGCAATTTGTATTCTGCGATTACGGCTTCAACGCCCGCCTCGAATTTTTCGGCCAATGGAATCATGCGATCGTATGCTTCTTGCGTTAAAACATTTTGCAAAGTCGCGCGCATTGCCGCCAGGGTTAAGGCGTTGCCCGACAATGTTCCACCAATGCCGCTGGTATCCGATGTTTCCAAATCCGTTCCGGCCTTTATGCGCTGCGTGACTTCTTCAGAGAAACCGTAAGCCGCGCCGGGGATGCCACTGCCAATCGGTTTGCCAATCACAAACATATCTGGTTCCAAGTGGTATGTGCGTGTGTAGCCGCCCGGTCCGGTGCAGATCGTATGCGTCTCGTCGATAATCAACAGCGTGCCCGTCTTGCGTGTGATATCGCGCAGCGCAGTGTGATAACCCGGATCGGGATGGATAATGCCGATGTTGGTCATGACCGGTTCAGCCAAAACGCAGGCCACGTCGCGCGCGGCCAACGCCTTTTCCAATGCATCAATATCATTGAACTCAACAACCTTCGTAGTGATCGCTGGATCGACCGCTGGGCCTAAATTGCCCGGTCGAGGCCCGACTTGCCCATTTCTCAGGACGGCGAAAGTCTCATCGACTGTGCCATGATAGCACCAGTTGAAGACTAAAATTTTCGGACGGCCGGTGATCGCGCGCGCGAGCCGAATTGAAAAGCGATTCGCGTCGGTGGCGGTCATGGCGATCTGCCAGTACGGCAAACCAAATCGGTGCGACAGTTCTTCACCGACCCAGACTGCATCTTCGCTAGGGAGCATGAAGGTGATGCCTCGCTTGATCTGATCCACGATCGCATCCGTCGAACCGGCTGGAGCATGGCCGGTCATGGCGCCCGTGTCGCCCAAACACAGATCGATATACTCGCGGCCGTCAACATCGGTGAAGTGCGCGCCACGACCTTCCTTAACGAAGACGGGAAATGGGCCGGCCCACTTCACCATCCAATTCATCGGCACACCGGCCAACAATGATTTCTGGGCGCGTTCAAACAAATTTCGCGAGCGCGGATGATCGTCGCTGAAGCGCTGCTCTTCCTGCTTGAGAAGATTATTGAGATGAGAACGATCGATAGCAGCCATAATTTATTCTCCGCAGAAATCAATGGAAATTAAGGCGAAAGTTTAACACAAATGCCTCGACGAACAATAAGCGCGAGTGATTATCCATCGTTCGCGCTTCGGTGATAGATTGAACAGCTGGCCGCGATACATTATCAGCGCGGCGGCAGTGCGGCCAAGGGCGCTTTCATGTGCTAGGCGACCAGCGCCACTTGCCGATCGGAGCGCAGTAATTCGTCCCGAGTGCCTTTGATTAGAATCGTTTCCATGCCGCCCGGCATCAGTTTTTCCCAGCCCATTTTTTGAAAGCTAAATGTGGTGTGGTTAATCCAGCCTAATCTTTAACTGCGCGGCCAGCGATCGAACGTACGGCTCTTGCAGCATGTTGTGATGCGATCCAGCCACCACGCACGCCTCCACTCGAGCGGCGGCCAGCGTTGACCAACCTAACTGTGGATCAAAGGAACAGAAGAGCGATTGAGCCCGCGTTCGAAAGGCGACGACGCGGCCTGCATACGGCTGCGGTTGATAAGCCCGCAAGCCGCGCGATTGATTTGCCATGAACTCTCGCTGCTCCGGCGAGATATTTGATATATCGTCCATCAGATCTGAAATATCGATGTAATCCTTATTCAGTTTACGCAGGCGCCACCAGGCCAGGCGCAGCTTGCGTCGAACGCGCGCCAGTATGCCGCGCGGCCCCAGTCGCAAAAACTGCTCGAGCCAGAATGGAAAATTCTTAATGAAGCCAAAGACAAACTGCCGATTCAAGCGCAATTGATGAAAATTCGATCGCGGCGCATGGCTGTCAAATTCCGCCAGCACTTTCACTTCTTGACCAAGCGCCAGCAGTTGTTGTGCAATTTCAAGTGCCACTGCCCCGCCATACGAATAGCCGCCCAGCGCATACGGCCCGCTCGGTTGCTTCGCCAGTATTTCTTGCACATAGCGCATTGCCATCTCCCGCAGATCAACGACCTGCCGCTCAGTGCCATCCAGTCCGACGGCCACCAAGCCATAAACAGGTTGATCACTGCCTAAATGTCGAGCGAGCGGGGTGTAGTCCAACACACCACCGCCGATGCCATGCGCCAGAAACAAAGGCAGCTTCGAACCATGCGGCTGAATTGCCACTAATGTCGGCGGCGGTGAAGCTACTTCGGCTTGACGCACGATCACAGCCAGCTGCTCGATCGTCGGCGCTGTCAGCAACACTGTAGGCGATAAACGTTTCCCAAGTTGTCGATCGATCTCGGCGAAGATGCGCCCCGCCAGCAAAGAATCGCCGCCCAGATCGAAGAAGTCCGCACGCAGATCGATTGAATTCAGACGCAGCGTGTCCTGCCAGATTGTTGCCAGCGCCGCTTCAATGTCATCCCGCGGTGCCAGCGGTGTGTCCGATCGATTCGCCGATCGATCGGGTTCCGGCAATGCGGCCCGATCGACCTTGCCGCCTGCATTCAAGGGTAGTGAGTTTACAAACACAAACGCGGCCGGTATCATATAATCGGGCAATTTGTCTTTTAAGTAGCCGCGCAGTTCGCCGCCCGCGATCGATGCGTGATCTTTCAGGACGAGG
>JBGQGR010000578.1:0-2670 GCA_041497495.1 Anaerolineae bacterium
ATCATCCTCCAAGCGGGTGTCGCCTCCGGCACAGTCTTGCTCTTCGCGACGATCGGCGAAATATTCAGCGAGCGATCAGGCGTAATGAATCTGGGCGTCGAGGGCATGATGCTGATCGGCGCGATGACCGCGTTCAGTGTCACTGTCAGCACCGGCAATCCATGGCTCGGTGTGCTAATGGCGATGATCGCTGCCGGTTTGCTCAGTCAAATTCACGCGTTCCTGACTGTGACCTTGCAATCCGATCAAGTGGTCAGCGGTTTGGCGTTGACGTTTCTCGGCACCGGTATCAGTCTGGTGTTGGGCGAAGGTTTGAGCAAAGCGGGCACCGTGGCCTTGCTGCCCACCGCCACCATTCCATTGTTAACACTAATCCCCATCATTGGTCCGGTCTTTTTCACGAATCAAAACGTGCTCGTCTACGTCGGCTATCTCTTTGTGCCGATCGCGTGGTACACCATCAATCGCACGCGGCCCGGCCTGCATCTGCGTGCCGTCGGCGATTATCCGGCGGCGGCAGACTCACTCGGTATCAATGTGATTCGTCTGCGCTACTTCTATGTATTCGTCGGCGGCTTGCTGGCCGGACTCGCGGGCGCAACGATCAGTCTGGCGATCTCGCCCGGCTGGTTCAGCGAATTGACGACTGCGGGACAAGGCTGGATCGCGGTGGGCTTGGTGATCTTCGCGCAGTGGGATCCCTTCCGCGCGATGTTCGGCGGTTATGCGTTTGGTGCGCTGCGCCGATTGATCCTCGACATCCAAGGGCCAACGACATTGCTCGGCTTAGCGAATCCGTTTTACTACAATCCCTATTGGGGCTTCTTCTTGCAGATGCTGCCCTATGCCTTTACGATCTTTGTATTGATCGTCGGCTCACGCGCCGCACTGCGCAAGCGCTTGGGCGCACCGGCGGCATTGGGTGTGCCGTATGTGAGAGGTCAACGCGGAGTTTAGTTGATTTACACGATCTGACATCCGAGTTATAATTAGATAACCTCGATCGATAGTCGATTCACGTCGGACGTGAAGCGGCGATCGGCCTCCTCGCCGATCGAAAAGTGCCATCGATTCATTGCCACGCAGTCAGGAAAGGGAGGAGTGCGTATGTCACTCTGGAACGAATATCATTTGCCGACTTCGATCGATGAAGCGCTGTCACTGCTCGCGCGCTATGCTGGTCGAGCGCGCGTCGTTGCAGGTGGAACTGATTTGATCATCGATCTACAACAAGGCAATGAGCACCCCGTCGAAGCGCTGATCGATGTGACGCGCATCAACGGCCTCAATTCGATCCGCGAAGAGAATGATTACATCGTCATCGGCTGCGGTGTCACGCACAATCAGATCGTTGAAAGCATCTTACTTCAACAAAAAGCCACCTGCTTAGTTGAGGCCTCATATGTTGTCGGCGGGCCGCAAGTCCGGAATGTCGCGACGCTAGGCGGGAACGTGGCACACGCCCTGCCCGCCGCCGATGGCTCCACCGCGCTCAACGCGCTCGACGCCGAAGTGGAAGTGGCTTCATTCGGTGGACGGAAGTGGATTCCGTTTACGCAACTTTTTCGCGGCCCCGGCCAATCGATGATCGACCCGACACGCGATGTGCTGACCTCGATTCGATTCAAGGCTACGAAAGATCATGAGGCGACTTCTTTCTCGCGCATTATGCGGCCGCAGGGTGTTGCACTGCCGATGATGAACATGGCCACCCGCTTGAGCGTGGTCAATGATCGGATTACCGAGATCGCCATCGCCGCCGCGCCCGTTGCGCCGACACCGTTCCGCTGCACACAAACTGAAGCGTTCTTGAAGGGCAAACCCGCAAATTCAGATTCGATCGAATCAGCGATCGAAGCCTTGTTGACCGAATGCAAGCCGCGCACCAGCCCGCATCGCGCCACAGCGGAATATCGACGCGAGGTGCTGCCGGTGTTGTTGCGCCGCACGGTAAGCAAAGCGATCGATCGAGCCAAGACCGGCGAGGTTGTGCCGGAGATTTATCGGGTTGAATAAAACATGAACCACAGAGACACAGAGAGCACGGAGAAATTCTTGTATAAACTCTGTGCCCCCGTGTCTCCGTGGTTAGATTTGTAAATGCCAAGGAGTATAAAATGCCAATACTAAATTTCACTCTCAACAACAAACCCATATCCGTCGAAGTACAGCCGAATGAATTCTTAGCTGAAGTCCTGCGCTATCGATTGGGCATGACCGGCACGAAGATCGGCTGCAACGAGGCCGAGTGCGGCATCTGCACCGTCATCGTCGATGGACAGCCGATCGATTCGTGCATCTATCCCGCGTTGAAAGCGGACGGCGCAAAGGTCGAAACAATCGAAGGGCTGGCGAATGGCCATCTGCATCCGCTGCAAGAAAACTTCATCAAGTTCGGTGCGGTGCAATGCGGTTTTTGCACGCCGGGACTGATCATGCAATCGAAGGCATTGCTCGATCGCAAGCACGGTGAGCAAGTTAGCGAGGAAGAGATCAAGATCGCGTTGAAGGATACTTATTGCCGCTGCACAGGCTATGTGAGTGTCTTGAATGCGATCAAAGCCGCGAGCGGACAAAATGTTTCGTTGAAAGATTATTTACCTGAAACAAAGCATGGCTACAACGTCGTCGGGGAAGCGCTGCCACGCGCCCACCAGCACCTGCAGCTCG
>JBGQGR010000579.1:0-2667 GCA_041497495.1 Anaerolineae bacterium
AATCAAGAACAGTTTACCTCCGGGTTTGAGCACGCGCTTCACTTCTTGCAGACCGACGATTGGTTGCTCGACGCTGCAAAAGACTAACGTCGCCGCAACGCAATCGAATGTTTCATTGGCGAAACCCAGATGCTCGATGTCGGCGCAGGCCAATCGGATGTGAGCGTTCGCTTTGGGGCGCGCTTCGATCAGCGTGGCCTCATCGAATTCGGTCGCGACGAGATCGATATCGCCAGGATATCGATCGAGATTCGGGCCAGCCCCCGCCCCCACTTCGAGCACGCAACCTTTCACATCGCGCAAGAAATTTTTCCGCCAGTTCGCCATCGCAAGTTATTTTACCACAGCATATCGTGACAAATGACAGGCGCAAATGCGACAATCGATGCTTGCTTGAATTGGGTGTGAGTGTTACGCTTTATGGGCAACAACAAGATAATGTGTAGCGCATAGCGTCTTGTCTACGCGCAATTCGGAAACCCGCGTCCTTCGACTGCGCGGCGAACAGATGCCGCTTCGTTCAGGATGCTTCAAACTTCTAACTTCCAATTTCTAATTTCCAACGAAGGAGAAAATATGACCATCAGTCTACTGGCAAGATCGATCGCCGAGTCGCCGACGCTGCACTTGAATGAAGAAGCGCGCATCTTGCGCGAACGCGGCGAGGCTGTGATTCATTTGGGCATCGGCGAGCCGAAGAACAAGACGCCTATCCCCGCGCTGCTCAGCGCTGCCGCGAAACTCAATTCCGGCGACATCAAGTATTCGCCCACCGATGGCATTCCGTCGCTCAAGAAAGCGATCGTCCGCTACACCGAAGAGAACTACGATAAACTTGCCGCGCCGGAAGACGTGATCGTTTCATCGGGCGCGAAACAATCGCTGTTCAATATTCTCTACTCGCTACTCGATCCGAACGATGAAGTGATCGTCCTCGCGCCATACTGGGTGAGTTATCCCGAGATGATCAAAATGGTGCGCGGCATTCCGGTCATCGTCACGCCGGAAGACGGACGCTTTCAGCCACGCATGAGCGACATTGAGCGCGCCGTGACCTCATCGACGCGCGCGATCATCCTCAATAGCCCGAACAATCCATCGGGCGCGATGTTCACCGGAGATTTTCTGTCGGCCATCATCGATTTCTGCGAACGCAAGAACATCTATGTGATCATGGACGATATCTATCACAAGTTGGTGTTCAGCGGGCGCAAGTGGAAACCGGCGTATTCATTCAGCACCAAAGACATCGAATCGACCAAGATCATTGTCGTCAACGGGATCGCCAAAGCGTACGGCATGACCGGCTTCCGCATCGGCTGGTGCATCGCGAATCGAAAGTTAGTTGAAGTCATGACGAATGTGCAGAGCCAAATCACATCATGCACTTCACTCGTGTCGCAAGCCGCGGCCGAAGGCGCACTCAACGGACTGCAAAGCATTGTCGATAGTTTGCGCCTGGCGATTGAAAACAATCGCGATGTGATCATGCAGGAACTATCGGCCTTCACAGGCGTGAAGTGCATCAAGCCCGATGGGACATTCTACTGCTTGCCGGATTTCCGCGCGTATCGATCGGATTCGGTGGCTCTATCGGATTTCTTGCTAAAGAAAGCGATGGTTGTCACGGTGCCCGGCAAAGAATTCGGCATGGAAGGCCATCTGCGCTTGAGCTATGCTGGCTCAGCCAAAGATGTGACCGAAGGCATCGCGCGGATTCGCTGGGCGCTCGATCCGTCATCGGCAACCGAGATTTACATCGGCGATAAGAAGATGATTCGAGATTGGATGTAATCATTCGTAGGGGCGCGGTCACCGCGTCCAGGGCGAGGAAACCTCGCCCCTACGGGAGACATATATGAATAACTTACTCAATATCAAAACGCCTGCCTTCGCGCAAGCGAATGCATTGAAACCTGATTACGGATTAGACAACCTCGGCTTGTCGAATCTCGGCACAGTGTATTGGAACTTGCCGACCGAAGCACTGGTCGAAGAAATTGTTTTTCGCAACGAAGCCAAGCTCACGCGCGATGGACCGATCGTTGTCCCGACCGGATCGCACACCGGCCGATCGGCTTCGGACAAATTCATCGTGCGTGAATCAAGTAGCGAAGAGCAAGTCTGGTGGGGTCAATACAATCGCCCTTACAGTCCCGACAAGTTCAACGATCTCATCGGCCGCTTGCAAGGCTTTGCGCAAGGCCACGATCTATTTGTGCAGGATTGCTACGTCGGCGCCGATCCGGAATTTCGGATGCCGGTACGCATCGTCTCCGAACTGGCGTGGCATGCGCTGTTCGCACGCAACATGTTCATCCTGCCAAAGACGAACCAAGAATATCGACGCCACGTGCCGGATTTCACCGTACTCGCCCTGCCCTCGTTCAAGGGAAGTCCGTCGATCGATGCGACGGCCACGAACACCTTCATTGTGCTGAATTTCGATCAGCGGTTATGCGTCATCGGCAACACGGCTTACTCGGGCGAGATTAAGAAATCGATCTTCACGGTAATGAATTATCTACTCCCGCTCAAAGGCGCGATGCCGATGCACTGCTCGGCCAACATCGGCCCCGAGGGTGATACCGCGTTGTTCTTCGGACTATCGGGCACGGGCAAGACCACATTGTCCGCCGATCCAAATCGCGGCTTGATCGGCGACGA
>JBGQGR010000580.1:0-2661 GCA_041497495.1 Anaerolineae bacterium
CACCAAGATATAGCTGCCCACATCGCTGATCTGCCAAACCAACGGCACTCCGCCCGTCACCAACTTGGTTGTCGAATCGCCGCCCGCGTTCAACGTTGGCACGCCGAACACGCCTGAACTCAGCCAGGAAAATAAATTGAACTTTGAAAAGAATTCCTGCAGCGCTTGAGCAAACTGCTGCACCGCCAAACGCGCATCAACATCCAACTCAACTGGAAAACTCTGGAGATATGGCACAAACTGAGCGACCAACGCACTTGCCTGAATGCGCGGCCCCAACCACAAAAATAAATCGAGCGCGAAAGGGACAATCACCAGCCACGGATGGCGCGCCACAGCGTCAAATCCGGTGGAAATCGACTCAATCACTCCTATTGTTGTGCGATCGTTCAAGATGGGGCGGCTAACGGGTTTTCTATCCACAACGTCTAATTTTACCACACGTCAGGCTAAGTTGGAAGTCAAAAATAGGTGTTTTTTGCCGATTTTCCGGCCAAAACAGCGATGTTCTTACCGCTGAGGCCGATCGTAGAGCAATCATGGCGCAATCATTGCCCGATCGGTTTGCGAAGCCCATCGGCTTAAGGTAGAATGCAAACGACCTGGAGAAACAATGGACCAATTTGTCATCGAAGGCGGTCAGCCGCTCATCGGCCAAATAACTCCCAGCGGCAATAAAAATGCCGCCCTGCCCCTGATGGCCGCCTGCATGCTCACCGATCAGCCCGTCATCTTGCACAATGTGCCTCACATTCGCGATGTGCGCACGATGCTGCAATTGCTGGCCGATCTCGGCGTCGATATTTCCGAACCCGACGAGCATACGCTGCATCTGCGCGCCGCCAACGTGCACAAAACCAAACTCGATCCCGATCTGTGCCGTGAGATTCGCGCGTCAATTTTACTGGCCGGCCCGATGTTGGCGCGCCTGAAGTCGATCGAACTTCCGCCGCCCGGCGGCGATGTAATCGGCCGGCGGCGTGTTGACACGCACTTCTTGGCACTGACGCGTCTCGGCGCAGAGATAGAGATCAATCACGAATTTCGCATGTGGGCCGATCGATTGGTCGGCTGCGATATTCTCTTGGATGAAGCCAGCGTCACCGGAACCGAGAATGCAATCATGGCCGCCGTCATGGCGCACGGCACAACCATTTTGCGCAATGCCGCCTCCGAGCCGCACGTTCAGGAACTGTGCCTCATGTTAAACCAGATGGGCGGGCAGATCGATGGGATCGGATCGAATACACTAACCATTCGCGGTGTAGCCACTCTGCACGGCGCGGAATTTACAATTGGACCGGATTATTTGGAGATCGGATCGTATATCGGCTTGGCGGCGATTACAGGCGGCGAAGTAACCATCCACAACAATGCACCACAGCATCTCAGCATGGTCCGTTTAGTGTTCGAGCGTCTGGGGGTGCAATTCGAAACGCGCGGCGATGATCTTTTTGTCGCGCGGGGCCAATCATTGACCGTGGTGCCGGACATCGGCGGGGCCATTCCCAAGATCGATGATGCACCGTGGCCGGCTTTCCCGGCCGACATGATGAGTACTGCGCTGGTGATGGCGACACAAGCCGCCGGATCAGTGCTCATTCACGAGAAAATGTTTGAGAGCCGATTGTTCTTCGTCGATAAACTCATCGGCATGGGCGCGCGAATCGTCCTCTGCGATCCACATCGCTGCATTGTGCAAGGCCCCAGCTGGCTGCACGGCGAACGACTGGAGAGTCCCGATATCCGCGCGGGCATGGCCTTAGTCTCGGCAGCATTGTGCGCTCAAGGCCAGAGCATCATCCGCAACGTCGGCCAGATCGATCGGGGTTACGAACAGATCGAAGTCAAGTTGCAATCGTTGGGCGCGAAGATCTATCGGGATACGGAACAGCGGGCGTAAGCTGGCTTTAATCGATCCCAAGTTTCTAGCCCATCCGCGAGATCAGGCCGATCTCGCGCTTTTATTTATTTGACCAGTTCCCCCACATCAGTTATAATCTCAACTCGCTGGTAATTGAAGCATTTCAACGCCCGGTGCAAGTTTGGCCGGTCGTCATTTTGAATAGGACTGATCTCGAAGGAGTAGAATGCCCAAGCGCACATTTCAACCGCGTAAACGACGCACGGCGCGAACGTATGGTTTCCGCGCGCGCATGAAGACCAAAGGCGGCCGCAAAGTTTTGCAAGCTCGCCGCTTGAAGGGCCGCCATGTATTGGCCTATCAGCCCAGCCGCGCCAAGCGCATCGATTGGAAAGCCGGCTAAGCAAGAAACCCGGCTCTGTGGAGAGACCGGGCTTCTGAGTGGCGAGCATGGCGCGTGTATTTCGTCTGCGGCCACACGGCGAGTTTGATCGAGTCCGCCAATATGGGCGCAGCTGGTCGCACCCGCTGCTGATCATCATCGCCCAAACCCGCGCCGCCGGTTCAACCGATCGAGCCAGAGTTTCGGTGGCGGCCGGCAAGAAATTGGGCGGGGCAGTTGTGCGCAATCGAGTCAAGCGCAAGCTGCGAGCGGCAGTGCAGCGAGTTTATCCGCACTTGGGATCAACGATCGACCTGATTGTCATCGCCCGCCAGCCCGTGCTTGAAGCCAGTGTATCAGATATTACACAGGCTTTGATGTCCACACTCCAGCGTGCCCAGCTATGGCTTGAACG
>JBGQGR010000581.1:0-2657 GCA_041497495.1 Anaerolineae bacterium
GTTCGGCGATTTCCCGTTCGGGCGGCAGTTTCATGCTCGGCTCAAAATGGCCATCGACGATTAATCGCTGGATGTCGTTCACTACCCGATCCACCAGACGACCTTTGGTCCCCACGGCATGAAATAGGCCCTCGTCTTCCATGATCAATTCACCGCCTGTCCGATACACAATTCACCTAAAGCAGGAAGAATGGCTTTTCGAGTCGTGCTTTCAAATCACTCAGGAATTGCGCGCCTTGAATACCATCCATCACCCGATGATCGATCGTCAAGGTTAAGCGCATCAGCGGGCGCAAAGCCATCGTATCGTCGGGCAAACCAATCGGGGTTTTGATGACATTGCCAACCGCCAGGATAGCGCTCTGCGGCGGATTGAGGATGGCATTGAATTGTTCAATACCATACATGCCCAAATTGGAAATCGTGAAAGTTCCCCCAGTTAGATCATCCGCGCCAAAGCGCATCTGCTGCGTCTTGTCTTGAAACACTTTGAATTCACGGACGATCTGCGCCAACGATTTTTGATCGGCAGTTTTGATGACCGGCACCACCAGGCCTGCCGCGCTGCCGGACGCAACGCCAATGTTAATCGCTTGGTGCCGTTTGATCTTTCCATCCTCAAACGACGCGTTCGCGCGCGGATGTTGCTGCAACGCAGCCGCTACAACCTTGACCAGAATCGCGGTGATCGATAAGCGCTCGCCTGTCTCAGCCACAACGCGATCCATCAACGCTTCACGCAGCCACAAGACCTGCGTCATATCGGCGGTTAGGGTGAGGGCAAATTGCGGCGCGGTCTGAACACTCTCGAGCATGCGCTGGCCTGTGACGCGCTGAGCAGTCGTCAAGTCCAGCCATTCACCTGCGGTAGCGAGCGGCGCAGGGGCCGGCTCAGCCAATCGGGTCTTGACAGCCTCAGCGTAGGCACGCACATCTTCGTCTTTGATGCGGCCATCGGGACCGGTACCCTTGATCAAACTCAAATCCACGCCCAATTCTTTAGCCACGCGGCGCGCGACCGGCGTGGCTTTGATCACTCCCGGCTCGACGTTTGCCGATGGAGATGGCGACGGAGGTGGCAGCTCGATCGGGATTGTTGAGCTAATAGAGCCTAATGGTGGAAGAACCGGCACCGTTTCATCAGCTTGGGCAATGAAGGCAATCGTCTCGCCCACCGGCACATCGGCACCATCAACCGCACCCGCGCGCACGCCCTTCAAAAATCCTGAGGCGGGCGCTTCGATTTCCGCCGCAACCTTGTCGGTCTCCACCTCCATGATGATCTGGAATTGCTGAATCGGATCGCCTTCCTGAACCAGCCAACGAATGATCTTGGCCGACTCCATGTGTTCCGACATTTTGTGAATGAAAAATTCAGCCGCCATCCGTCTCCGTTCCCTCACGCTGCCTATGTCATGACTTGCTGAATCGCCCTCACTACGTCTTCGGTCTCAGGCCACACGCCTTTTTCGATGCTATCGGCAAAGGGGATCGGCGAATTGCGTCCCGTCACTCGCACAATCGGCGCTTGCAGATAATCAAAGGCCTGCTCCATCACGACCATGCCCCACTCACCCGTCGGCCCATAGGATCGACACGCTTCGGCGGCCACCACCACCCGACCGGTCTTCCGCGCTGACCGGCCAATCGTTTCCTCATCTAATGGGCTGATCGTACGCACATCGACGACTTCCACGTCGACGCCTTGCGGTTCCAGCATCTTGGCCGCCGCCATGGCATACCAGACCAGCGAACCAGAACAGACAACGGTGACATCTTTGCCCTCACGCTTGATGTTGCACTGGCTGAGCGGCAGCACGTAGTCCGTTTCCGGCACTAAGCCGCGGAAAGAATAGAGGAATTTGTGCTCAAGAAAGATCACTGGATTGTCGTCCCGTATGGCTGCCTTGAGCAGGCCTTTCGCATCGTAGGGTGTGGAGGGTAAAACAACTTTGAGTCCGGGAATACTGGCATACCAGACTTCGAGGCTCTGCGAGTGTTGGGCCGCAATGCTCTTGCCTGCACCGCCGCCGGTCGGCATGCGCAGCACCCATGGGATCGTGCATTGGCCGCCGGTCATGAAGCGCAGCTTGGCGGCCTGCGTGCAGATCTGATCCATCGCCAGGCCGGAAAAGTCCGAGAACATGATCTCCATCACGGGTCGCATGCCGACCAAAGCCGCGCCTGTGCCGGCCCCGACGATCGTGTTCTCGCTGATCGGTGTGTTGCGCACGCGCTGTGGCCCAAATTGATCGAACAATGTGCGGGTGACCCCGAACGCGCCACCATGCTTGGCAATATCTTCGCCCATTAAAAAGACTCGCTCGTCGCGCACCATTTCTTCACGCAATGCTTCGCGGATCGCTTCCTGGTAGGACATTTCTTTCGCCGGCACTCCAGCCTGGATCTGCACGATCAAGTCGGCAGACATTGTCGGTTTATTTGATCCGAGCGATACGGCATCTTGTTGTGCTGTGCCCATGCTGATTTCCTCGGTGAAATTAAGCGTAGATGTAGTCCAGCGCGGTCGCCGGATCGGGCGCCGGGCTGTCTTTGGCAAACTTCACCGCATCGATCATTTCCTGCTTGATCGCGGTGTCGATACTGTTCAACTCGGCCTCAGTCGCTTCACCCTGCTCAAGCAAGTGATGCCGGAA
>JBGQGR010000582.1:0-2636 GCA_041497495.1 Anaerolineae bacterium
GCACACTCCAACACTAACGCGCGTCCCAATCCACGCGACGCACCCGTAATCAAAACGACTTTTCCATTTAGTGATGGCACCGTCTTGTCTCCTCCGGTTAGCCCAGCCGCTTAGCCGCCGGTCAGTACTCAGAGTATACGCGATCTTGGCGAAGAAGTAAGCCCGAATCAAGCGGACAAAACAAAATCGACACATGCGGTAAAACGCGCAGTGCGTACCGTCGAAGCAAGCAGATCGCTCGCTCCGACGGTACGCACTGCGCGCTTCGGTACGCCCTGCGGGCGTTACCGCACGGGTATCGCACGTATCGGTTTAGATCGCGCGCCAAATTAGACCGGCGCTGTGTCCGATTTGATCGGCTTGGCCGCCTCGGCCTTCTGGCCTTCGGCCAATGCGCGTTTGAACATATGGAAGGCCGCGCCCATCGGCTGATGCTGAACGCCGACGAGTTCCCAACCCTGCTCACCGAGCGCGTTCAGATATCGCCGGCCAAACGCCGTCATGCGCTCGCCGTCTTGAATCAACGTCTCGTCGCCTTCCACCGACACGCGCCCGCGCAAATCGGCATACACCACTTTGTATTCGAATCGTTGTGCCATTGGATTGTCTCCTGTTCGATCGGATGGAGTGATGCGCTGATCGATCAAACGCATCGACGGTGTAAGCATACCCTGAATCCGATCGATCCACACTGCCCAATCGATCAGGCTGACCGACAGATTCTCGACAGGAGAAATCATGCTCTCAGACGCCCATTCCCGGCAATCCGCCGAAGCACCTCCGTGCGAAGCCTCCCCATGGGACGTGCCGCTTGAGGTCGGGCGTGGGAGCCCTGCCCGCTGAGAAGTTGTGTTTACCCACCATCATGAAAGTACTTGACTTTGCTATGGTATTCGGGTTACACTAATTAACAAGTCAAGGCAACCTAATTGTAAGGGGAGGATAAAATGAACAGTCATCGCTTCACGGTATTGCTCGCTGTGGCCGCGATCGTCCTAACAGCCTGCGGGCCAACATCAACGGGGACGGTCACAACGACGATCGCTCCAACGGCAAACGGGCCGACTAAACAACCGACATCTACTAAACGGCCCACCTCGACGCCGCGGCCAACATCCACTCCGCGACCGACTGCAACGTCGAAGCCAACTAAAACGCCGACGCCTGAGCCAACACTCGCGCCGACGAGCGCGCCTTTTACCGGCGCGACGATCACATACATCGATCCACCCGACGATTGCATCGATAACAACACCGGAAAATACGTCACTTGCAATCCGATTGGCATAGACATTTTGACGGCCACCGTCTCCCGTCCCAGCAGCGGCGATCCGATCACGATCACATTGGAACTGGCGGGCAGCGGCTTGAGCGCCGCCGATCGGTACGTGGTAGCGTATGCCTTTGATCTTGATCGTAGTGCCACGACCGGCGATACGAAGTTCCCGCCCGATCACGGCATTGCACCCGAAATGGAAATCTTGATCGATCATGGCATCAATCAAGCCGGACAAGTCAATTTCCTCGCCTTCCAATTCGATGCGGCGGGCAATAAGACCGCTAGCGATACCACGCTGTTTAATTGGTATATGCAGGATGACACGCATTTGGTGCTGATCCTGGATCCGCAACTTATTACAGTTGCCAATTTCAATCTCACCGCCGATGTCATCACCACCGCGCAATTCGATCACATCGTCGATCACGGCAGCCTACAATTTCCGGAAGGGACGACGGCATTGGTAAAGTGACAAGATAACCTTGCGAGGATTGGACTCGAAGATTGCCAGTCGACGCCACAACCCTCGCAAGGGTTAACCACCATTAGATCACAAGGAGATCAACATGGCAGACAGTGTGTATAAAGTCATCACGTTAGTCGGAGCCAGCACCGAGTCATGGGAGAAAGCGGCCAACGCGGCCATTGCGCAGGCGGCCAAGTCGCTGCGCGATCTCCGCATCGCGCATGTCGTCGATCAGGACATCCAGATCGAAGACGGCAAACCCAATCTCTATCGTGTGAAGCTGGAAGTGTCCTTCAAATACGAAGGCAGCTAGCTTCAACGCCCCGGCTCAACTTATCGAATCGATCACGCAGGCTTACGCGCCTGAGCTGATGTCTTGTATGGCTAAGGCTAATCTCACGGGAGAATCTGATGAACCAAGCTAATATGTATGGCATGCCCGACAATCAACGCCGAGTGAATAGAGGCTGTCTGTGGGGCATCGTGATTCTCGTAGCGATCTTAGGTTTCGTCGCGGTGATTGTGTTCAGTATCTTTGGCGCGTTCAGTTCGTCCGAGCCATATCAGCATGCGCTGGCAGTTGCTCGCAACAATGAGACAGTCACATCGCTCATGGGCACTCCGATCAATCCCGGCTTTTTCACCAGCGGTTCGATGAGCGCACAAGGCATTAGTGGTAATGCCGATCTGCAGATACCGATCAGCGGACCGAAGAAGTCTGGCACGCTGTACGTGACGGCTGAACGCCGCAACGGCCGCTGGGTTTACTTCACCCTTGCGGTCGATGTCGATAATCAGATCATTACGTTGCCGCCGTAGTTCTCGGTTGCCTTTTATCTATGATCGTGTAAACTCTCACGTCACAACCAACCTCAATCGATATAAAGGAAC
>JBGQGR010000583.1:0-2635 GCA_041497495.1 Anaerolineae bacterium
ATGTATCACAACGCACTCGACATCCTGTCGATGGTGTCGTTGTCAGCACACCTCATACAGTTGTTGGCTCGATCCACTGAATCGATCGAAGATCCGATCGATCTATTAGCGCTGGGCAAATGGGCCGCTGATCGCGGCGAGATCGATCGAGCGGAGATCTATCTGCGGCAGGCGATCGATCGATCGGACGATCTGAAGATCAAGAACGAAGCCCGATCGCGCTTATCGGCAATCTATAAAGCGCGGGATCGCCGATCGGAAGCCATTGAACTCTGGCAGGAATTAGCCCTTCATCCATCATCCATCAGCCTTCATCCCTCCATTGATGCCTGCATCGAACTTGCTAAACATTACGAATGGCATGCACTCGATCTCAAACGCGCGATCAAATGGACGAGGCGCAGTTTGAAATTGACCGAAGATTTGCCGGGAGGTATTGTGCGTGAAGAACTTTCAGCGGTGATCGTTCATCGCTTGCAGCGGCTCGAAAGTAAAATTGAAAAGTGACACGCGTTATTGCGTGTAACAAAAAGCCCCTCAATCGAGGGGCAGTTTGTGAAGTGACTCAACAAACTTTAACCGGTCAGCTTATACATCTCTGCCGCGCACTTCCGGTGAAAGTACATCATCTTGCGGCGCATACCATCTTTGATGGGGAACATCTCGCCGGCGTTGATGACCTGACCACACTTTTGGCAGGTGCGCTTGGTTGGCGCTTCCAACTTGGCCGCATGCTCTTTACCCTTTTCACCTGTCTTCGCCATAGCTTCTACTCCTTCAGCAGTAATCTTGCTTTGATTTCAATCGCGCGATAATAATCCCACAAAGACCACACTCTGTCAAGGAACTTTTTCAAAAATGTAAACTTTTGGATTTTGCGCCGATGAAATGAGCTAGCGAGTAAACGATCGACGTTCATCTGCACACGATCGGGATTTCAAACGGCGGGCCGAAAGCCGACGCGCTTGCGCCGCTGTCTGAAATCATCCTGCCCGACGTGAATGTTGCGATCGATTACATCGCGGGTAAGATCGATCATTGAAGCAATATATGGGATTCCATACCGGCTGCTGTTCAACAGAGCTCCATACGGCCAATACGATTCGGTTAGGTATATGAAGTTACTTCAAATAGTCAACGTAATCATCTGGGACTTGGCCGCAACTCTCTTCCCATTTGGAGCGATTTTGATACATGGATGCATTCCATCCACCATCGAAATTATCCAAGATTTGGGTGGAGGCCAAAGTATTTTTGAAGTCACCGACAATCACGCACCAAAATTCTGCAAAACCTTTGACCTCAACTTTTCTAGCATAGATGATTGGATATTCGCCTAATATGACCTTTAGGGCAGTCTGAGCTGCTGGTGGTGGTTGCGCTGAACAACCACTTAGCGATGCAATCAACAGAGCAACCATTAGGGTAAGTAGCAGTACTGATTTAACATGAGAACCCTTATATATTTTTAATCTCATTTTTCAATCCTCTATTTAGGGATATGGATGTCCGGTATAATCTATTCCATCCCCTTCGGGATCAACTATCCTCCCCGACCGCGTCCGCACGAGTAAATTATTTCTAAACAAGAACACGCCGAGCAGATTTATCCCCGGCGTGTTCTTAATGAAAATTTGAATTGCCTCTCTCCGCTTATGCGGTCCGGTTCAACATCGCGGCCAACGCCGACATCTGAGAACTATGCACCAGCGCCAAAACCTCATCGGCGGACTGCAACACCACATCGCCGTGCGGAATGATCAGCTGGCCTGCGCGAATGACCGCCACGAGCACGCACTCAGCGGGCAGCAGCAGATTACGGATCGCTTTGCCATTTGCCAGCGCCGTTGGATGAACTTTCTCTTCGACGAGTGAATATTGTCCCTTGCGCAGCTTGAGCAGCGTCGTCATGTCGCCCAATGACATCTCTTCCAGGATCAAATGCGCCATCAAGTCCGCTTGATTCAGCGCCACATCCACACCCATCTCCGGCGTGAACATCCAGCCGTTCTTCGGATTGTTGACCCGCGCGATGATGCGCGGCACATTGAACTCGAAGCGCCCCAGCGTCGTGACAACTAAATTCGTTTCATCTGCGCCGGTCACTGCGGCCAGCACTTGCGCCTCATGCACCCCCGCCGCTTCCAACACTCTCGGCGTGCTGCCATCCCCGGCGATCACGGAAGCCGCCGGCAGTTCAAGTTTCAAACGCTCTAGCACCGCCGGTCGATCTTCGACGATTCTGACTTGATGGCCTTCTTTCAATAATTCAGATGCCACTTGCGATCCGGTTTTTCCGCCGCCGACGATAATCACAAACATGGCTAGCCTCCTTCACCTAAACCCAATAGATCTTCGATGCGTTCCATCGCCGAAGCCAGCACCGCCAGATGGATGAGATCGCCCGATCGGAATTCTGTGCCCAACGTGGGAATGAGCGCTTGATCTTGGCGCGTGATCGACACCACACTCGCTTCACCCGGCACGGTCACATTATTCACCGTGCGGCCGACCAAATGCGCCGGCGCTTCGATCGCGAGCAACACCACCTCGCCGTGCCCGAAAGTCAGCACCGGATCGAGATCGGCATGCGTCAGCAATTCTTGAATCCGCTGGGCGCCCCACGTTGTGGACG
>JBGQGR010000584.1:0-2607 GCA_041497495.1 Anaerolineae bacterium
GATGCCGGATCTCATTCTCATGGATGTGCGCATGCCCAAAATGACCGGCTATGAAGCCTGCAAAGCGCTTAAAGCCATGCCGGCGATGCGGCACATTCCGATCGTGTTTTTATCGGCCAAGGGACAGGAGTCGGAAATTCAGCAGGGTGTGGAAGCGGGCGCCGAAGAATATATTCTCAAGCCGTTTGCGCCGGATGAATTGACCCAACAGATTAAAGCGGTGCTGGATCGAGTGGCGCAGCGACAGGCGAAAGCTTAACGTGGGGAGTTGAAGCGTTTGTGAGCGCGATTATCATTGACAACGCTCTAATTCACTACGAAGCCTTGGGCCGCGGCAAGCCGTTGATCTTTCTGCACGGCTGGCTCGGTTCATGGCGCTATTGGATGCCGACGATGGAAGCATTGTCGGATCGATATCGCACCTACGCGCTCGATTTGTGGGGTTTCGGTGATTCCGATCGGAATGCACTGCACTACGATATGGAATCATATGTGTTGTTGATCGAACAGTTCATGGCGCAGCTGGGTATCCAGCGCGCCGCATTCGTCGGCCATTCGTTGGGGGCAGCGGTCGCAGTTTTGTCCGGTATCCGATCGGTTGAGCGGGTCGATCGGGTGATGGCGGTCAGCATCCCGTTGGGCGATTCGAACATCACGAAACGGTTGACGGCTGCCGGCGGCTCGCTGCTGGAACGCGTCCTGGGCCGGCGCGGCCCGACGGATTATTCAGAGATTGAACTGGAGGCCACCAAGACAGATCCGGCGGCCGTGGTGAACAGCGCAAAATCATTGATGGCTTTTGAAATGCGCCGCGCCTTCGACCGGCTGAAGATGCCGACGCTGCTGGTTTATGGCGATAAAGATCCCTTCATTGGCTCGTTTCAGTTGGATGATATGCACAATAATCATGACAATATTCGGCCGATCAGCTTGAATGAATCCGGGCATTTCCCCATGCTCGATGAAGCCAATAAATTTCAACGGTTACTGCGTGATTTTCTGGAGACGACACCGGCGGATCTAGGCGCGCTGGCCTTAAAAGACGAATGGCGCCGACGGATGCATTAGATTCATTCTCGTCTCCAAGACGTTTCATTCGAACGTCTCTACGCTATTATGCTGAGGAGATAAGTATGGCTGACGATCGACCGATGCCCAATGCCGCGCTTCGAACCTTGTTGCAGGCTGTTCAGGATGTCATGGGCGAGAACGGCACCAAGGCGGTCTTGAATACCGGCGGCTTGAAAAAATATATCGGCAACTATCCGGCCAACGATCTCAATATGGGCGTAACCTTTCGCGACTATGGAATGTCGGAGCAAGCTATTGAAGATACGCTGGGGCCGCGCGGCGCACGCGCGACGATGTTGCGTATTGGCCGGGTTACTTTTCAGTATGGCTTGAAAGAACAGCCCGCGATTCTGGGCAACATCGGCGGCTTGGTGTTGAAAGTCTTGCCGCAGGCGGCGGCGATGAAGCTGGTCTTGAACAATGTATCAAATGCGGCCAGCAAGCATATCAATCAGCCGACACACATCGAGGAAGATGCTGATGCCCTGTATTTCATCGCCGAAGAATGCCCGTGCCGCTGGCGCAGCCATCGAGACAAACCGGCCTGTCACGTGACGGTGGGCGTGCTGACTGAAGCGATGAGTTTTGCCACCGGCAAACAAATTCGCGTGGAAGAGATTGAGTGTATTGCCGCGGGTGGATCAGTTTGCAAGTATCGAATTGAAAAGAAGGCACTTGGGCAATGAACAATGCTCAATTAACAATTTTCAATGAAGAAAGGGCTTACGCTTAGCTGTCATTTCGAGCGCTTTTTGCGAGAAATCCCTACGATCATGTGCAAACCTGGCTCATCGTGGCAGAGATTTCTCACTCCGTTCGAAATGACAAGCGAAAGTCTTGGAAGATAGATCAGCGGTTGAAGCAATAAGCGATAGGCGATACGCCATCAAACATCTATTAATGGATTAGAAACATGGCAACTCCAACAGTAGTCACCGACGAAACTTTTCAGCAGCGAGTATTGAACTCCGATAAACCGACGCTGGTCGATTTTTGGGCGATCTGGTGCGGACCGTGCCGCATGGTGGCGCCGGTCGTCGATGAGATTGCACGCGAGAACGAAGGCAAGTTGAATGTCGTGAAGCTGGACGTGGACGACAATCAGAATACGGCCATGGCGTATGGCGTCATGAGCATTCCGACGCTGATTCTGTTCAAGAACGGCCAAGTGGCAGAGCGGATCGTCGGTTATAAACCCAAAGCCGATTTGATGAAGAAACTCGCTCAGCACTTGGGCTAGCTGATTGCGCGCAAGCAATAAACTTTGCAAAGTGGGGCGGCTATCAAATGGCCGCCCCACTTTTTATTTACAAGACTTGATAATCGGGATCGCCAGCGAGATGGGCGATCTAGCCGTTGAATTCGATCGATGTGTCTTGAAGGTAACTTGGATTCGACATCAGCTCTGAGACATGGAAACGTTCATGAACTTCAGCATGCGCAGCCACGCATCTGCCGACGCGTCCGCAAACTCCACAGCGCGCCGATCGAAGAAGCTGTGCGTTGCACCGGGATAGGTTATCAGTTCGTGCTTGA
>JBGQGR010000585.1:0-2605 GCA_041497495.1 Anaerolineae bacterium
GAGAACTGCGACCAACTGCAACTTTTGACGTGTAGGCATTTGCTGACTCCTAGAGAATAAACGAGTTAAAAGATAATAATCGGACCCGCGACACTTTAATGCGCTGATCACTCGTCACAAGGATCACTGGTTAAGCATACTAAACTCTCCTTCATTATTGGCGAGGGAGAGTCATCGGTTCGCCTGAGCCACAACAAACATTCCACCGCCTAACCTCTACTTCCGATTCGTATGCTTCACGTTCCTCGCCCGTCTTCGACAGGATCGCAAGTTTTTCTGCGCCGACTTCAAGCGCAAAACTCTCACCCGTCGAATCGGCTTCGGCGGGCGTCGCGTGTCCAATCAAGTGACACAGATCGATGAAGTGTTCTTGCGCGGCAGACTTTTCTTTTAGCGTAGCATGACGCCACTTGTCAACGAATTCTTGCGGGGTGAGTGTGGACATGAGCAAGATTATAGCGTCGACGCAGAGGAAAGGTGGAATGAAGGCCAGCCCCCGCCGGATTAACATTCGAGGTGGAATCGATCGAATAGAAGCCCGCTTGACTTACATCATGACAGACGTTTGTCACTCATAACTGATTACAAACAGACTAACGCCGACGGCCGGACAAGCTTTAATATGTAGGGCGCATAAATCGTCAGGGGAGAAATCAAATGTCGAACACGATCCTTGTTACATATGCCAGCCGTGCCGGATCGATGGCGGGTGTGGCTAAAGCGATTGGGAAAACATTGGCGGAAGGCGGCGCTGCCGTCAAACATGTGGTTGGAGCGGGCCGCTGAAAAACGCGGCTGCTCAACCGCTAACCGTTGGTATCACGATTATCCTCATCTGTAAATCTTGACCATCGAAGATCTTCTTTCACTCTAAGCCCACGCCCGCGCATGCTTGAGCACTGATCCCACTGCCCAACCTCTATTTCCGATTCGTCCGCTTCACGTTCCGGGCCGCGCCCGCAGATCGATCGGAGCCGCGTTGATCTGATCGCGTCCGCGATTTCGACGGCGCGTCAGTTCGCTTGATGATCTTGCGTGGTCGGCCTGCTTTAGCAGGTTTGCGACTCGCTGCCTGATCCACTATCGCCCGCAGTTGACTGATCTCACTCGCAGTCAAGTAGCGCCAGTTGCCGGATTTCAAATCGCCTAACAGCAACGGCCCGATCCGCACACGCTGAAGATGCTTGACGCGATGACCGAGCATGCCACCGATCTCTCGGATCTGCCGCTTGCGGCCTTCGTGCATGATTACCCGCAGCCACGTCTGGCTGTTTTGCGTATCGATGACTTCAACGCGCGCGGGCGCGGTCTTCTGATCTTCCCACATCACGCCGCGCCGCCAACTATTCAAGACGCGCTCTTCCGGCCGGCCTTCGACCAGCACCATGTATTCTTTCTCATGCTCGTAGCGCGGATGCGTCAACGCATTCGCCAGATCGCCATCGTTCGTGAGCAGCACCAAGCCTTCGCTATCCGCATCCAATCGGCCGACCGGATATAGATGCCCATCGATCGGGATCAGATCGCGCACCGTCTTGCGATCGAACTCGTCTTCGTTCGTCGTGATGACCCCGAGCGGCTTGTTGAGCATCACATAGATCTTCTTCGATTCAAATTGAACGCGCCGATCATCGACCGTGATCGTGTCGCGATCCGGATCGGCTTTCGCGCCCAACTCGACGAGTTTGCCATTCACCTTGACGCGATGCTGCACCAAGTAGTCTTCGCACGATCGCCGCGAGCCTAAACCCGCCAGCGCCAACAGTTTTTGAATTCGTTCTTCAGCCATTCACCACCGGTCCATTTGTTATTGGCTCATTTGTCATTTGATCATTCTTAATCGTCGCAATCGCTTCGAGCGTCGCCGCTTCGCCCGGCTTCAACTGCGGCATATCATCGAGGCCGCGTAGCCCAAAATGCTGCAAGAACGCGAACGTCGTGCCATATTGAATCGGACGGCCAGCCGTTTCCAAGCGACCGATCTCTTCGATCAGTCCTTTGGTCAGCAGCGTCGATAACACCGCATCGCAATTCACGCCGCGCACCTGCTCGATCTGCGCGCGCGTTACCGGCTGTTGATAAGCGATGATCGCCAGCGTCTCCAGCGCCGGTTTCGATAAGCGGCTACTCAGATCGAGGCCCAAAAATTTTTCGATATACGGCGCAACTTCAGGCTGCGAAGTCAGCTGCACCCGATCGCCTTTGCGCTGCAACCGCAGACCCCGCCCCGTCGATCCGTCTTTGAGTTCAGCCAGCGACTGCTCGATGTGATCGATCGGCGTGTTCAGCGCTTCCGCGAGGTGGTTGACCAGCACCGGCTCGCTCGACACAAACAACAGGCTTTCGACCATTGCCGTTAGCGGCAGCGGCAATTCTTTGGGCAGTTCAACTTCGTGACTTTTGTTTTCTGATTTTGTCATTGCATTAGTCGTTGGTCATTGATTGCTGCGCGATTATAACACGCGGGCGAGCGAAGATGAACAACCCGAGCCACATAATCCATGCGCCAATCGAAACGATCGATCCGATTTTATACGATTGCGGTTCGTAACGCAGTTCAACTCGATGCTGACCCTGCGGCACTTTGATCGCGCGAAACAGCACA
>JBGQGR010000586.1:0-2601 GCA_041497495.1 Anaerolineae bacterium
GCGATGGCCTGCCTCGAATCGCGCGAGAAGATGCCGGCGCATCCGTGGGAGATCCAAGAGGCCGAATCCGAAGGCGTGACAATGTATCCGGCCCGATCGTTCAAGCGCATCCTCGATAACAGTAACAGTGGGCAGGTCGTCGGCGTCGAGTGCATCAACGTCACCTTCATGGAGTTCGATGCGGAAGGTAAGCTGAAGCTGGAGACTGAACCGAATTCCGAACACATCATTAACTGTGATACGGTGATCTTCTCGATCGGTCAGCGTGCCGGTTTAGCGTTTATTCCTGACGACGCGGGCGTAGGCATCACGCGCCAACAAACGATCGCGATCAACCCGAACACGTTTGCGGCAACTCGGCCGGGCGTGTTTGCGGCCGGCGATGCAACAACCGGCACCGCTTTTGTGATTGAAGCTGTTGCATCAGGCCACAAGGTCGCGGCGACGATTCATCGTTATCTGTCGGGCGAGCCGCTCGAACCGAAGTTCGCGCCCGATCTGCCGGTCGTCAAGATGACGCGGCCCGAAGTCGAAGAAAAACTCGTGCGCCACGAGATTCAGGTGACTCAACGGGTGCCCATGTCGCTGGTGCCGGTCGCCGAGCGCGTAGGGGCGAATCTTCGTGTTCGCCCGTTTGCCGAAATCGAACGCGGCTATACCGAGGAACAGGCTAAAGTTGAAGCATCGCGCTGTCTCGCCTGCGGTATCTGCTCGGAATGTCTCTCGTGTGTCTTTGTGTGTGGCGCCAAGGCCATCAACCACGATGAAGTCGAGCGCATCGACGAGATCAACGTCGGCGCGGTGATTCTCGCGCCGGGCTATCAAATCTACAACGCCAAACTCTCGCAGGAATTTGGCTTGGGGCGTTATCCCAATGTGGTCACTGCTCTGCAATATGAGCGCTTGCTATCGGCGTCCGGCCCGACCGCCGGGCACGTGAAGCGCCCATCGGATGGGGTGAAGCCGAAGAAGATCGCTTTCCTGCAGTGCATCGGCTCGCGCGATCAATCGCACGATTACTGTTCGGCCGTGTGTTGCATGTATGCGACCAAAGAAGCGATCATGACCAAAGAACATGAACCCGACGCCGACGTGCACGTGTTCATGATGGACATGCGCGCGTTCAGCAAAGGCTACGAAGAATACTACCGCCGCGCGCGCGATCGCTACGCGGTTCAGTATCATCGCAACCGCATCTCGGCTTTGAAAGAAGATCCACAGACTCATCAGTTGCTCATTCGCCATCAATCATCTTCATCGATTGTCGAAGAAGAATTCGATCTCGTCGTGCTCTCGGTCGGGATGGAGATGTCACCCGCCGTCCGACAATTGGGCCACGACCTCGGTATCGAACTCGATCCATACGGCTTCTGCGCGACGGTCCAATTCGATCCATTGCAGACATCCCGATCGGGCATCTACGCCGTCGGCCCGTTCCACGAACCCAAAGACATTCCGGAAACGGTGATCGAGGCGTCGGGCGCAGCGGGGCAAGCGGCGGGCCTGTTGATGGCGGCGCGCGGCGTGCTGGCCCGCGAGCGAACTTATCCGTCTGAACGTGATATTACCGGCGAAGAACCGCGCATCGGCGTCTTCGTCTGCCATTGCGGATCCAACATCGCCGGATTCCTCGACGTGTCTGCGGTGACGGAGTATGCCCAACGTCTCCCCAACGTCGTTCACGCCGAACACATGCTGTATACGTGCTCGCAAGACTCGATCGCGCTGATCATCGATCGAGTGAAGGAGCTCAATCTGAATCGCGTCGTTGTCGCTTCGTGCACACCGCGCACACATGAGCCGCTGTTTCAGGATGCGATCCGTGAGGCAGGACTCAATCCATATCTGTTCGAGATGGCGAACATTCGAAATCAATGCTCATGGGTGCATTCGCGCGATTGGGCTGCGGCGACACGCAAGGCCAAGGATTTGGTTCGAATGTCGGCGGCCCGCGCGGCAGCCCTCGAACCGCTTCATACGCTGCCGGTGCGCATTAATCGATCGGCGTTGGTGATTGGCGGTGGCGCGGCCGGCCTGACTGCGGCGCTGTCACTGGCCGAACAAGGCTTCGCCGTAAATCTGGTCGAGCGTGAAGCAGAGTTGGGTGGCAACCTGCGGAACGTTTTCTATTTGCACACCGGCCATGTCGATCCACAGGCTTTCCTGAGAGAAATGATCGCCCGGGTGCAGGCGCAATTACTGATCAGCGTGCATTTGAATACGGAACTGATCGACACGACGGGTTTCGTCGGCAACTTCACCAGTCGATTGAATAATGGCACCGAGATCAAACATGGTGTCACGATCGTCGCCACTGGCGGCAAAGAGTATCGAGGCGACGAATATGCCTACCGCCAAGACCCGCGCATCCTCACCCAGCAGCAGTTCGAAGCGCTGTTGGCTGATCCAACATCCAACGTCCAGCTGCCAACATCCGTGGTGATGATTCAATGCGTCGGCCCGGCCGACCGATATTGCGGTCGGCTGTGCTGCACGACCGCGTTAAAGAACGCTCTGCGACTAAAGGCGCTGAATCCAGCAGCGCAGATCATGATTCTGTATAAGGACATTCGGACTTACGGTTTCAAAGAGCGCATATAC
>JBGQGR010000587.1:0-2595 GCA_041497495.1 Anaerolineae bacterium
GATGCAGCCGATAGTTTCCGGGCAGATCGGAATGTCGATCGCGAAAGTGAGCGGTGCCGTCGTGAGTCGCAGCGGTCATGATGCGTTGATTATAGTGCGACACGCGCTGCTTGTAAATGCGCGGTTACAGGCTGAAACCGATCAGCCACAAACTTGCGGTGAGGGCGAATAGAGCGAGGCCGCCAAAAGTGAACCAACCTAAATGTATCCAGGCATGTTGACTGCGCCAGATTGCGCCGCCGATCTGCCACACAGCCAATGGCAGGCTGAGCCACACGAAGCGCGTGAATGAAGTTGCGGTGATGGCGATGAAAACAAATGCGCCGATGATCAAAGCGGTGTGCAGCCAGCCGACTGTGTTGCGGCTCGATCGAACGGCGAGTGTCCGCTTGTGCGTGGCTAAATCGGCCGCGTAGTCCGGCAATTCGAAGGTGAGCACCATCGCGAGATGCAGCAAGACTAACGGCGCGGCAATTTGAAAGACAATCGGATCGATCCGATTGGTTTGCAGCACGTAGCCGGTCAAGGGTGTGAGCAAAGCGACGATGATCGATGCGGTGAGTTCGCCCCAGCCGCTGCCCGATAGCCGCAGCGGCGGCGCGGAATAAAAATAGGCTCCAAGCAAACCGATGATGCCGATCAATCCGACGAGCGGTGATTGAGTGGCTCCGATAAAGATCGCAACGAGGCCCACGGCCGCGCAGCCGCGCATCGCGCGTTGAGCAACTACTGGCGAGAGAGTGCCGGAGGGCAAAACGCCGCTGCCGCCTGAAAAGAAAGTCCGATCAGCACCGATCAGCCGATCGGTTTCTAGATCATAGTATTCATTCGAGTAGTGGGTCATCAACTGGATCGAAGTAATGATCGCTTGTCCGAGCAGCGCGCGCGGCAGATCGATTGTAATGCCTTGTGATCGCGCGATAAAAACGCCCAGAGCATATAACACGACGCCGCCCATCAGAAACAGCGGGCGGGTGAGTTGGATGAAGGCGATCAGCTTACGCAGCGTCATGCGTCAGTTTCTTTGACATGTGCACATTGGTGACTTCGTAGCCGACTTTTTCGTACAATGATTGGGCGACTTGATTGTGGCCGAAGACATGCAGCGAGATCGTATCAAGGCCGAGCGCTCTCACTTTTTCTTCAATGGCTAACAGGGCTTGCTTGCCATACCCTTTGCCGCGCTGTGCCTCATCGATTCGGAAATCATAAATGAAAGCATAGTGGTTTAGACCTTGTTGTTGGGAAGCGAACCAGATCAAGCCAATGTTCGATCCAGAGTCGGTCTCTTGGATCGAATACAGATGTTGATTGGGCGAAGCAAGTCCATTCGGCAGCAACTTATCATGCTCTTCTTTCGATAAGCGAATGGCTTCAGCGGAATGCCAGTTACCTGCCTTAACATGTTCCTGCGCATACTCTTCGATCTCGGCGGAGAGAAATTTATCAAACTCGGTTTGGGTCATGGGGACTAAGTGAATCATCTGAATTCTCTCTTGCGAACAATCAAGATCGATTCAACCTCTCCAGCCACTCATCATTCGAAAGCGTTAACAGAGGATGCCTAATACCAACTGAGTGAATTCCAACGAAATCCTTCTTGGGGTTTAGGAGCAAATGGTGATTCTCTATATTGCCAGTCTTCCATTGCACCGATTGTTATTTCCCCAACACCTGCCTGATCAACTCCGCATGCTCGGCCTCGTGCTCGCCGATGCGATAAAAGAGTTGCTCCAGCGAAATCACATCACCGCGCGCGTGCTTACCACGCTTATCGAGATCGGTTTCGCTGACTTCGGCCAAGAGCGCTAATAGTTTTTGGCGCGACTCCGCCAGGCTAAATAAAATTTCCGGCGGCGTCTTAGCGGCATTCTTCTCCACTTGCCGATTGTTGTAGCGATTGAGATCGAAGTCATCCGGTACGGTCGGTTGTCCGGCGGCGATCGATTTGCCCGTGGCAATTTGGCCGGTTTCCGATGTGGCAAGGTGCAGCATCACCTGCTTCACTGTCCAGTGGCCGTCATCGCCTTGCACTTGCTTGTTCCAGTCGTCCGGCTGCAAGTTGCCGACGATCTCCAAAAGCGCTTCGCGCGTCGTATTCAAATGCTCGCGCAGTTGGTGTTTACGATCCATCATGAGCATAGCCTCCAATCGCCCGCCGCACATCGCGAGTGTGCATCATGTTGTGCCGATAGATCAACTTGAACATTTCTTCGATCGACATCATACCAAAGAACGGATGGCGTCCGCGTCGATCGAAGTCCGAATCCTGAACGTTGTCCACAAAATCGATCGTCTCCTGCCGCACCGATCGCATCTCGGCTAATAGTTGATCCGGCATCCGATCGATCATCGAAGCAACTTCGGCATTGTTGAAAGCATTGATCTGAAAACCTTCGGGCGCGCCTTCGCCGCCATTGAGAATATCGCGTCCGTAGAAAATGAACTTTCGTTCGGCGGAAATTTGATGCGCCAGCAAGTCTTTGATCGACCAGACCATCCCGTCGGTGTACAGGGTTTGCTGCCACTGCTCGGGCGTCAATCCTTCGAAAAGTGCGACTAGCTTATCGCCTTCGTCACGCAACCGCCTGCGGA
>JBGQGR010000588.1:0-2588 GCA_041497495.1 Anaerolineae bacterium
GGATCAAACCCACATTCGGCGCGAGCTTCTGAATGTAAGTGTACATCAACAATTCAGGATTGTCCTTCAGGGCCGCCGCAATTTGGCGCAGCGCTTCGGCGTCGCCTTTAGCTTTGGTTACAGCCGCATCGGCCAGACCTTGAGCGGTCGCGCGCACTTGATCCGCTTCTTGCTGCGCCTTCGCCACCAGCAGCTTCGCTTGCTCGGATTGCTGCTGCGCGATCTGCTTCTGCTCGATCGATTGCGCGTACTCCGGCGAGAAAGTGACATTGCGCAGCTGGAACGCATCCAAGACTAGACCTTCTTGATCAAATTGAATACGCAGTTGATCTTCGATCTCTTTCTGCAACTGCGCGCGCAGGGCGCCGTAGATCTCTTCCACTTTATAGCGCGAGGCCGTGTTGTAGATGATGTTGCGCGTCGTCGGTCGAATGAAACTTTGGATGTAGTTGTCTTGGCTCTGCCATGTCCGCCGCAATTCGACAATCTTGGCCGTGTTTGCGAAGTAGCGGACCGTCGCATCGATGAAGACTTGCTGCCCGTCCGATGAACGTGCCTCGACAGCGTCATTGCCTACCTTCGCGCCTTCGGTCGAAGTGCCAGACATGGTGTATTCCTGTTTGGCCGTGCTGAAGCGATCGACGCTTTCGACAAATGGCAGAATCCAATGCAGGCCGGGGCCGATCGCTTCGCTCCGAACGCCGCCGGCCGTTAACGGACTAATGACGACGCCCGATTCAAATTGATCGATGAAGACCAAACCGGCGCCAACGGCATTCAAGCCCAGGCCGCCCACCAGCAGCAGTATGACAATGATGATACTAAGCTTGGCCTCGTGGCGTTGCGAGCGCAGCGTAAAGATATAGAAGACATACAACCCAAGTGCGGCCAACAGCACCCAGCCAATAATGGACAAAATCGGTGAAATGTTCATAATGCTCCTACAGTTACATTTGGCGATTGATCGATCTCGCGGTTCGAACTGCGAAGTTATTATACCCCGCCCGGTAAAAATATGTTGACGAACGGCTGCAGACCCAACCGGCTCGATTTCGGTCGGGCACAAATTGTCATTTCGACCCTGTAAAAAGCGGACAGGCCGGCGAGTGTCTCCTTCGACAGGCTCAGGACATGTTTTGGGAGGAGAAATCTCTCCATGATCGCACGGCGTGATTTCGGCCATGCCCAACGCCCCCACTGGGCAGTTGGTGGCCCACTAGGTATCGCTCCGCTGCTGATAAACTCAGCGGTTCGGGCTCCCATGCCCAAATCCGATCGGTTTAGCCGGCTTCACGTTTTCTTTTCGATTGATCAACTCCGCCCAATTTGTTGTACAATCTCCTCAGCCAATTCCTCGGAGGCCAGCCATGAACACAAACGTCAAGTATCTGTTGATCGGCGCGGGGCTCGCCGCGCATCATGCCATGCGCAGCATTCGTGAGCGGGATAATGCTGGCCGCATCTTGATCATCGGCGCTGAACCGGAATTGCCGTACACGCGACCGCATTTATCGAAAGCTTATTTAATGGGCAAGCGCGAACGCGCCAAAGTGTTCGTCAAGCCGATCGAGTTCTATCGCGACGAAATGAAAGCCGAAGTGTGGATCGATCAGCGCGTGAAGTCGATCGATGCTGCAAAAAAGATCGTGCAGCTGACCGATGGCACATCGATCGCGTTTGAGCGCGCGCTGATCGCCACGGGCGCAGAGCCGCGTCACTTAACGATCCCCGGCGCAGAATTATCCGGCATCTATTATCTGCGCACGCTCGCCGATTCGGATGCGATCAAAGGCGCTATGGAATCCGCCAAGCAAGCGGTCGTGATCGGCGGCGGATTCATCGGCGCAGAAGTCGCCTCGGCTTTGGTGCAAAAGGGCATCGACACGACGATGATTCTGCCGGACGATGTTTTGCTCAAGCGGCAAGTCGGCCCGGATGCGGCTGAATTTTTAACGAAGTATTTTGAGGCGAAGGGCGTGAAGATCGTCAAAGACAAAAATGTCAACGCGATTAGCGGCAGCGGCAAAGTGTCCAGCGTGGAAACCGAAGACGGATCAGAATTCAGCGCCGATCTCGTCGTGGCCGGGATTGGCGTAACGCCGCGCATCGAGTTGGCTCAAGACGCAGGCTTGAAAGTCGATCGAGCCGTGATCGTCGACGAGTATCTGCAAACGAGCGATCCATCGATCTACGCCGTCGGCGACATCGCGTTGTATCCCGATCGACGCTACGGCCACACGTTCCGCCTCGAACACTGGGACAATGCGATTGCGATGGGCAAAGCCGCCGGACTCAACATGGCCGGCGCGATGCAGCCGTTCGATCACGTGCCATATTTCTATTCCGATCTGTTCGATCTCGATCTACAAGCTTATGGCGATCTCTATCAATGGGACAGAGTGATTGTGCGCGGATCGCTCGGTCACAATTTAACGTACTTCTATGTGTATCAAAATAAATTAGTCGCGGGTTTGGCGATCAATCCGAGCAAAGAAGAAGGCGACGCGCTGCCCAAGTTGATTGCCGCGACGTCGATCGTGAAAGATGACATGCCCTTCATCGATCCGACGATGCCGTATGCGAGGTTA
>JBGQGR010000589.1:0-2577 GCA_041497495.1 Anaerolineae bacterium
CCCATATCCCGCAACGTGATCTCTTTCGGCAAATCATCGCGCACCAGTTCCTGTGTCGCCAGCGAGAGCAACACCTGTCCACCGTGTCCCGCCGACATCAAGCGTTGCACACGACTGAGCGACACATACCCGACGTAATCGCCATTCGCTTGCAATTCGGCCTGGCCCGTATGTAGGCCCATTCGCACTTTGATAGGCGAAGTGCCCCAATCTTCAGCGTTAAGATCGGTCTGCGCTTTGATTGACGCCCGTAGCGCATCACCCGCAGTCGCAAACGCCGCGCAGAACGCATCGCCGATGATTTGAAAAACGTAGCCGTTATGCGCCTCGATCGTTTTACGCAAGATCGCGTGATGACGCTCTTGCAGCTGTCGCCACGTGGCGGGATTGGCCTGCGCCAGTTTGGTGCTGCCTTCGATGTCGGTGAATAAGAATGTGACGGTGCCTGAAGGCAGGGGTTGGGGGCTGGGAGTTAGGGGATGGGAATTGATCATCGAGCAGAACCGTCTCCTGACCCCTGATCCCTGCTCCCTGATTGGATCAACCGCTCGATCTTTTGATACGCTTCCGTGATTTTAAGTTTGCCGGCTGTGCCCTTGATGATCGAGCGGCGCAATACGTCCGGCAGGGGCAGCGGCGTTTTAAGATGCCAGTGGGTAGTGATCACTAAGTGCGTGCCGGTGTCTGACGGAATCAATTGCGACGTAACCGTTATGATGGCTGGCGGCACCTCTTGCGTCACGGTGAAATAATCAAACGGTCGCCAATCGAGCACGGTCTCGACCATTGCCACGTTGTCACCATGCATACAATGATTAACTGCGCCAACAGCCGTGCGGCCTTTGGGCATGATCGTCGGGAACATATGCCGATCCGCGTATTCCCACTTCAAGCGTTTATGCGGATCGTTGAGCCAGTCCCAAACGATCGGGGGCGGGGCGGGATATTCGAATGTCAGTGTGAGATCGGAGTGGGCTTGATCGATGAACACGCGGCGCTGATCGATCAGCGCTTTATATCGATCAGCCAGATTGGCGGCGAAGATTTTAACTTGGCCCAGATCATAAGTCTCGATCGATTCCTGCCAGCCCTCCGGTTTGAGTCCGACGTGCGATAGGGCTTGCTCAGAGAATAACGCATAGCCGCGCCAGCCGGTCGCTTCCGCAATGTGATTCTTAAGCAGGCGATGGATTAGATTGACATCCGTGCCGATCATTTCATGATGGCCGCCGATCGATTGGAAAATGTAATCGCCGTGATGGGCGATGAATTTCAGATCGAGCGCCGGGATGTTGCGGCAGGCATTGCACATGCAAGTTGTGCGGCGGCGGATGGCCTCTTGCTGATCTTTGAAGGCCGCGTATGTGGATTCGATCAGTTCGAGCAGCGTTTCGCCGCGTTCGAGTTTAGTCTCGGCGGCATAGGAAAAGATCGCATCGCCTTCGAGTTTGGACAGCGTAAAAATGGTGGTCAGCCGCTTGAGGATGAGTTCGAGCAATTCGCTGAGGATGTCGTGGGCGTGTTCGAGTTCGCTCTTGGCAACAAACGAGGTGTAGCCGCTGATGTCGGCCAGCAGCAGATAGCCATGCTGAGTCTTAGTTTCCATTTTAGTATACGTTCGCGATGCAGTGCAAATGCATCGCGGCAGGTTGCGCCGCCGTGCAACTGTTGCTTGAACTTACTGAATGACTGAAGTCACGCAGTCAACTGTCATTTCGAGCGATAGCGAGAAATCTCCTGCGACAATAACGCGAGATTTCTCCTCGCAAACTGCGCTCGTCGAAATGACAGTGCGTAAGATGACTGAATGAGTCATGAGCCGCTGGCGGTTTGACTAGCTTCGTCGGGCACAGCAGATCGATCAGCATTGCGAGCGTTGGCGTCCGCGATGAAGTTCTGCATCTTTAGCACCATCGACTTGATCGGAAAGACGCGGCCAAAAAACACTTTGGAGATGATGCGGCTGATGAAATTTGGAAACCGGCTGTGGGTCAGCAGCCGCATTTCAAGGTGTGTCGTCTGATCATCGACGGGCGTCAGCACATGTTGCCAATCGACTTTCAAGCCCATGAACTCTTGCGTCACCGTCAGATAATCGAACGGCCGCCAGTCGCGGACCGTCTCGACCAAGGCCACACGTGAGCCATGAACGCAGTGCGTGATCGAGTCCGCGCCGGTGCGGCCTCTCGATCGCAGAATTGGCACAAATTTCAAATTAGGCTGACCGCCCAGCATGGCGCGGCGGATCGGATCGTTGATCCAATCCCAGACGACCGAGGGCGTGGTGGGTAAATCGCCTTGCGCGATGTAATGCGCCTTCTTCGGATCAACAACGTAGCGACGCGCGTCGACTAATTCTGTGTAGCGATCAGCCAAATTCAAGACACTCACTTTCACATCGCCAAGGTGTTCGTAATTTTCGATCTGCTCGTGCATGCCTTCGGGTCTGACGCCCATGTGCTCAAGGCACCGTTCACTGAACAACGCATACGCGCGCCAGCCTGTTTCTTCGCTGACGTGATTCTTCAATAAGCGATGGATCAAGTTCACGTCCGAGCCGACGAGTTCGTGAATGCC
>JBGQGR010000590.1:0-2573 GCA_041497495.1 Anaerolineae bacterium
GATCCATCGATCGCCGTGATCGGCGTCGCATCAGCCTGCATTACATCGCCGGCTACATCGTGTGTAATCGCATAACCCAATGTAATTCTTGCGGAAAAAGGTATGCAGCATATTGATTTGTAGCCGTCTACGCTGACAAGCGAGTATGTCTCTGATCAAATATCATGGCGAGGTTATGCGCAGTCAGATGAAATGAGCATCCTCGTGTGTGGCAGAGGGGCCGATGACCAGTGTATAATCTAAGTCGATGAATCAACAACGTTTACTCGCGCTTGGCATTGGATTCGCCGCTGTGGCATTGCTGGCGTGGAAGCTGCCTGATCAGCCTCCGCCTGATCTGCGGCCTGTTCCGACGCCGGCCCCAACCTCGCAGCCGCTGATCAGGAACGGCTCGCGCGCCGTGCCTGAAATCGCGTTGACCTTTGATGCCTGCCCGGCGATCGGCTTCGATACGGGCATCGTCCATGTGTTGACGGAGACTCAAACGCCGGCGACGATCTTTCTCAGTGGACGCTGGATGCAGAGTCACATCTCGGCCACGCAGCAGTTGGCTTCGATTTCTTATTTTGAATTGGGCGATCATTCGTGGGATCATGCCAATTTTTCGCGGCTGGGCGCGGCGCAGATTGCGCTGGAGATCACGCGCACCGAACAACTCCTGACGCAACTCACCGGCCGAACCGGCACGCTGTTTCGTTTTCCGTATGGCTACTCATCCTCGGCGGCGATTCAGGAAATCTATCGCCTGGGTTTGACGCCGATCCAATGGGATGTGGTCAGCGGGGATCCCTCGCCGGGTCTGTCGGCCAAGTCGCTGATCGTACGGGTCACTTCGAAGACGCGCAACGGCTCGATCATTATTATGCACATCAACGGCCGGGGTTGGCATACCGCTGAGGCGCTGCCGACGATCATCGCGCGTCTGCGCGAGCAGGGCTATGAGTTTGTAACCGTATCGCAGCTGCTGGCTGATCGGGCGTGGCACCGGCGTGATCTGCCGCTCAACGAGCCATAGTTTAACGCCCGACTCGATCCGGAGTCGGGCGTTATTTATTTGTCGTGCCTGCACAAGCATCAAGATAACAACGTCAACAGCAACTGCGCGAGCAGAATCTTCGCGATCGTGGCGATGGGATACACCGTGGCATAACCGATGTTGGGCACATCGCTGCCCGCTTGCTCGATGGCGAAGCCGAGCACGGCGGGCTGCGTTTGCAATCCGGCCAGCATGCCGATCAGGATGCTCATTGGAATCTTCAAGACGCGCCGGCCGAGCCACAACATCAACAGCGCGGTCACACAGGTGATGATCGCTCCGGCGAAAAAGATCAAGACGCCCCCGCCCTGCATAAACGTGGTCACGAACGCATAACCCGCACGCGTCCCTATGCCGGCCAAAAATAACACCAAACCGATCTGGCGCAGCGTCATGTTGGCGCTGTACGGCAGGCTCCACACCAACGGGCCGGTGCGTTCGCGCGCGCCGAGGATCAACGCCACGATCAGCGGCCCGCCCGCAAAGCCCAATTTGAAAGTGATGCCGCCCGGCAGCGGGATCGGAATCAAGCCGACGAGCAAGCCCAACGCCAGGCCCAAACTAAAACTAAGAATGTCGATCTCGCTGACGGCGCGATACGAATCGCCGAGGAACGTCGACACCGCGTCGATGTTCTCACGGCGCGTCAGAATTCTGACCCGATCGCCCAACTCCAATTGCGTATCGCCATTCGGCACGAACTCCACATCGCCGCGCCGCACGCGCGTCAACACGGCGCCGAACTGCTGCGGCAAATTGAGATCGCGCAGTCGATGTCCGGCGATCTTTGGATTCGACACAAACACGCGCCGAATATCCAATTGAGATCGATCGAGATCCAGCTGCGCATCGCTGGCCTCGCCCAGAAATTCAGTCACCCGATCGAGATCCTCCGGCGATCCAACGGCCGTGATCAAGTCGTCGAGCGCGAGCACCGACCAGCCATGCGGCAGCGCTAATTGATCGCCGTGCTTTATCCGGCCGAAGATCACATCCCACGGTTTGTCGCGCAGGATTTCATGAATCGGCACGCCGATCGCTGCCGATCGGGTGATGCGGATCGTTCGATTGGACAGACGCCGCTGAGTTGCGCCGACATCGCGCAGGGTGAGCACCTCGGCGGCATAATCGATCTTCCACACGCGCTGCACCAACGCCATGGCCAGAATCATGCCTACTACACCGATCGGATAAGTGACCGAATAAGCCACGACCGGCTCGGCCAACAATCGATCGACCGTGGCGGCCGGCGCAATGCTCTTGATCGTTTCCAGCACGCCGGCCAGTGCCGGTGTGTTCGTCAAGCTGCCCGCAAACAAACCCGCTGTCAACGTCGCTTTGAGGCTGAGCACAAAATGCGCGATCAACGCCAGACCCGCGCCGACGATCAAGACCACCAACACCAAAAAGTTAGCGCGCAAGCCTTTGCGTCGAAACGAGGCGAAGAAGCCGCGGCCACTTGAAAGTCCAACGGTGTACACAAACAACACCAAGCCGAGCAGATAAATGATCTCCGGCAGTTTGAGATCGGGATGCA
>JBGQGR010000591.1:0-2561 GCA_041497495.1 Anaerolineae bacterium
CGCTCGATAATCAACTGCGCGGCCATGTCGTCAGTGTGGTGTATATCGGCACGGACACACACTATGGCGTCAATTTGTCCAACGGCCAATTCGTGCGCGTGCGCGAGCAAAACAATAAACCGGACTCGCGGCCCGTGGCGCATGAAGGCGATGAAGTCACGGTTAGTTTTGCGGCCGATGCAGCTCGCATCCTGACGGAGTAAGCCATGATGCTCAAACGTCTGCGTGAACGCCGATCGCTGCAAGGTACCTTGCTTATTTCACCCGCGCTGCTGTGGATGATCGTGTTGTTGATTATTCCACTGCTGCTCGTGGTGGTGACTTCCTTTGGCGGGCGCGATCCCGACGGGAACGTCATTTATCAATTCTCGCTGGACAATTACACCCGGCTGATGGGTGTGCCGAGCGGTGGCTTTGATCCTAACTGTGCACCGATCGCCTGGCCCGCTTTAGCGGCGATTATCGGCCTGCCCAGCTTAGTGGGTATACTTGTGCGATTTGTCTCGCGACGAGCACAGGGCGAATCTCGCTCCGCGGCCATTCTCCGTCGAGCGTTTAAGCCGTATGTCTTTGTAGCGGCTGCCTTCTGGGTTTATGTGGGTGTCAACATTTACTCGGCCTGTGCCGATGCGCTGTACGTAGGTATTCTGGGCCGATCGTTGGAGTTGGCTTTTTGGACGACCCTACTGGTTATTGTCCTGGGCTATCCGCTGGCCTACTTCATCGCGCGCGCGGCACCGAAACGGCGCAACTTGCTGCTCTTCCTGGTCTTGATTCCCCTGTGGACCAACTTTGTGATTCGCGTGTATGCGTGGATAATCATTTTGCGCGAATCCGGTGTGTTGAATGGTATTCTGGCGACGATCGCCACTGCGTTGCCGTTCCTGGGACCATTCAAGCCGACCGAAATATTGTACACCCAGAACGCTGTGCTGATCGGCATGATCTATGAGTTTCTGCCGTTCATGATCCTGCCGATGTTTACTTCGCTGGAAAAGATCGAAGTCTCGCTCTATGAAGCCGCGGCTGATCTCGGCGCGAACACGCTCAAAACTTTCCTACGTGTGACGCTGCCCTTATCGTTGCCCGGCATGGTGGCGGGCACCATTCTGGTATTCGTGCCGGTGATGGGCACGTTCATCGTGTCCGATATTCTGGGCGGGCGGCAAGTGATTCTGGTGGGTAACTTGATCCAGCGTCAGTTTCTGGATGCGCGCGATCCGGCCTTTGGCTCGGCGGCCTCGATCATCTTGATGGTGATGACGTTGGTCATTACGATCTATTACACACGCCGCTTCGGCTTCGGCGAGGAGGTGACGGCCGCATGAGTAATCGACGCTCGCCCTGGCTGCGGCTGTTCTCCTACTTCGTCTACGCGTTTCTGTATTTCCCGATCGTAGTGCTAATCGTTTTCGCCTTCAACTCATCGCGCACCAATGTCACGTTTGAAGGCGTTGTCAATATTCCGGATCAGTGCGGCCCCTTCTATTGGTTCTGCGTCTTGTTCAAGGATCAGCACGTGCTGGAGGCCGCTGGCAATACGTTGAAGATCGCTTTGACCTCCACCGTGGTTTCAACAATTATCGGCACCATGGCCGCCCTGGCGTTGCAGCGCTACACTTTCAAAGCCAAAGCCTTTTCGGAAGTGTCGTTATATATCCCGATCATCATTCCCGAGATTGTGATGGGCATCAGCATTCTGGTGTTGTTCAGCGCCGTCTTTACCTGGCTGAATGGCGCGCTTGGTTTAGTGGGCGATGCGCGCCTGAGCATGGGGCTGGGGACAGTCATTCTGTCGCACATTGCGTTCAGCATTCCTTTCGTCGTGCTAGTCGTTCGAGCGCGGCTGGTGGCCTTCGATAGAAGTGTCGAAGAAGCGGCCATGGATCTCGGCGCCAACGAATGGCAAACGTTCCGGCGCGTTACCCTGCCGTTGATTATGCCCGGCGTCTTGTCCGGCGCGATGTTGGCCTTCACCTTGTCGTTGGATGACTTCATCATCACGTTCTTCACGAATGGACCGGGCTCAACGACCTTGCCCATTTACGTGTACGGTTTGCTGCGGCGCATCATCACCCCGGAAGTAAATGCGTTGTCAACCGTTTGGATTGTAGTCGTCTTTCTCGTGCTGCTGCTCTCGCAAAGATTGCAGCGCCGCAGCGTGTAAAATTAGATGGCTGATGGCAAATAAATCTTGATGGATCACAAACTATTCGCCATCTACAAATTTCTCTCAGGAGGGGAAACAATGTCTAACCTGTATCGTAATATCTGGAAAGGAATGGTTGTGTTAATGGTGCTGTCTTTGGCGTTAGCCAGCTGCGCGCCTGCCGCCACTTCAACACCGACGGCTCAACCGCAGCCGACGACAGTGCCGAAACCGACTACTCCACCGCAGCCCACCACTGCGCCGACAGCCGCACCGATCGCTGCGGCCACTGCTGTTCCAACGGCTGAACTGGCGATGCCACCTTTTGTGTCCAAGCCAACGACGCATGTCATGGCGGACGGCTATGTTTGTCCTGAGCCGCAGCCCAAAGTGCCGCTCACGTCCAAGGAAG
>JBGQGR010000592.1:0-2552 GCA_041497495.1 Anaerolineae bacterium
AGGCGCGTGGCGACGCGAGCCATACCAGGGCGTCGGCAAATTCGTCAGGATCGGCGATGCGGCCGATCGGGATTTGGGCGGTCACTTTAGCTGCCTCTTGATCGAATGACGTGCCGTTGCGCTGCGATCGATTATTGAAAATATCTTTAACCCGATTAGTTAAGGTCCAGCCCGGCGCGATCGAGTTGGCGCGAATGCCCTGTGCCGCGTATTCATTCGCCAAAGATTTCATCAAACCGACGACGCTGATCTTGAGCGAGTTTGAAATCGCCAAACCTTCGATCGGCTGGCGGGCCGCATAGGACGTGATCGCCACGATCGATCCGCGATCGGGTGGATCGTTGTTGAGCATGTGTGGAATGGCCGCCTGGCACAAGCGTACGGCGCTCAGTAAAACAAGTTGAGCCGCGGCTTCCCACTGCTCCCACTTTGCATCCTTGAACAGACCGGCCGGCGGACCGCCCGCATTGACGATCAGTACATCGATCCGTCCCCAGCGATCGATCACGGCCTGTACCATACGATCGGCGTCATCAGGCTTAGTCACATCGCCGACAATGGGCGTGACTTGCGCGTTGGTATCTTTGGCAATGGCGCTGGCGGTTTCCGCGATTCGATTTGGATCGCGCGCGCTGATGGCCACCCGCGCGCCCTCTTCAGCGAAGCGGCGCGCGCTGGCCGCGCCCAAGCCGCGTGACGCGGCTGTGACTAAGACGACTTTATCTTTGAGTTGCAGGTCCATTTTTGCCGTTCTCCAATTCGTTAAGGTGTTCGAATTTCAAGCGCAGCTGGCCGATGCCGATCACATCGCCCTGACTGATGATGAGCGGCGCGGTGACCGGCACATCGTTGAGCAGAGTGCCGTTGCGGCTCGATCGATCTTCCAGCCACCACTGGCCGTTGCGCCAAACGATCAACGCATGTTCAGCCGACGCATACGTCTCGGCAATTTTGATCGTATTCTGACTCGATCGTCCGATCGAGGTATAGGGTGACAGCGCACAAACTTCGTTCTCAATCAGTCCATCGCCGCCGCGCATGACGCGCAGTTGAGCGGGACGTTCGCCGGCGACTGTCGTCGGTTGTTGCTGGGATACAGCCTTGAGATCGCGCCACAAGAGAATAAAGAGTGTGGCTAAGAATATATAGAGCAAACTGCTCAGCAGCATGCGGAAGACTAAAATCGCTACTTCCATAATTTCAATGAGGCGGCATGGGCGGCGTGTCATCCGGCGCACTGGCCGGTTGAGTTGCGCTGAGCTCATCAACGCCGAAGATAATTTCCACACCCGCTAAAGAGATCACATCGCCGCCGCACAGCAGCACTTCAGATACCGGCACGCCGTTCACTCTCGAGCCGCCGCTGGAACCGGTATCATATAAAATGTATTGGCCCTGCCGGATGCGCAGTTGAGCGTGGTGGCGCGACACGCGCGTATCGTCGAGCACAATGTCATTATCCAGCGCGCGGCCGAGCGTGATGACGGGCTTGCTCAAGGCCACATGCCGGCGGCCTTCAAGGATCAGGAAACTGTGTGCAGCCGCAGTCTTCAGCACCGCGCGCGCAGACTCGAGCGCGTCCTGTGCGATCTCATCCGTCTCGCCGATCGGCGCCGTATCCTGGGCCACATACTTTGCGGCTACTGAGATATGCCGTGCGGGGATCGCTGGATCCGATCGGATTTCCACGATCGGCCGATCGGGCATTTTTAATCCGCCGCGCTCCGCTAGATCGATCAACGAACTCGCCAGATCGCCCGGCAGTGTCGGCTGCGCTTGGCGCAGTGCATCATAATCGGCTTGATTCAAATAGACCCAATAAACATTCGGCGCAAACTGATCGCCGGTGTCGGCCGTAAATTGTTCATCTTCCATGGCCCGCGCCAATGCTGTGGCGACTTCCATCGGCTGTAAGCGGCCGCCGAGCAATCGGCCGAAAGTTCCCTCGACCCATTGACCGGCCAGTGCTTCGAATTTGGCTAACTTATTCAAAATTGCCTCGCTGTATGGTGGACAAGTTTTCCTCTCTGTTGCGCTACGAGGATCTTCGACAACTTGCCTAACGAACGCGATTATATCTTACCCCGATCGGATCGACAACCGTTTGCGCATCGGGTGATGTCTAGGTATACTCAAGATGAAATCTTAACTTCCCGCAGATTTAGGTGTAGAGGTATCCAAATTGAATTTAACCTGCGGGCGGTTTAAAGAAAATGTTTTCAGAAAGGATCGAGATGACGCGCGAAGAAATACGGCTGACTTCGCTGGCTTCGTGTGCAGGTTGAGCCAGCAAGATCGGACCAGATGATCTGGCGCAGGTGCTGCGCCCCCTTCACAATTTATTTGACACGCACGATTTTCCGCAAGTCTTAGTCGGCCTGGACGGGCCGGACGATGCGGGCGTGTATCAGCTGAACGACGATCAAGCGCTCATCAGTACGACGGACTTCTTTCCACCTGTCGTCGATGATCCTTACACGTTCGGATCGATCGCGGCCGCCAACGCCATGAGCGATGTGTATGCCATGGGCGGTGAAGTTTTATTTGCCTTG
>JBGQGR010000593.1:0-2533 GCA_041497495.1 Anaerolineae bacterium
GGCGGCAAATGGAGCGCGCCCATGGTGTTGCGCACGACACTGGGTGCGTCTCGCCGCTCCGGCGCGCAGCATTCGCAATCGCTGCATGTGTGGTTCAGTCATATTCCCGGGCTGCAGGTCGTCGTGCCCTCGACGCCGTACGACGCTAAAGGTTTGCTCAAAACCGCGATCCGCGATGACAATCCGGTAGCGTTCTTTGAAGACAAGATGATGTACCGGCTCAAGGGCCCGGTACCTGAAGAAGATTACACGATTCCGTTTGGTGTCGCCGACATCAAACGTACTGGCTCAGATGTCACACTGGTGGCGACGAGCAGTATGGTGCAGGTGGCGCTCGAAGCGGCGAATATGTTGGAGGCGATTGGCCTTCAAGCCGAAGTCATCGACCCACGCACAACCTCTCCGTTGGACGAGCAGGCGCTGATTGAATCCGCCAAGAAGACTTCACGGGCGATCGTGATCGATGAAGGTTACAGGCGTTACGGCGTCACGGCTGAGATCGCATCTGTGATCGCCGATGGCGCCTTCTATTATCTCGATGCGCCCGTCAAGCGAATCGGCGCGATGGATGTCCCGATTCCGTTTTCGCCGCCGCTCGAGGATGCCACCGTGCCAAACGAGAGGATGGTGTTCGAGATGGCAAAAACTTTGTGCGGAAAAGCGTGATGGTGACGCATCACTCAGTCCACGCTCCATTCAGAGGTGAAATCAATGGCGATTAAAACGTATGGCACGATGGCCGTCGATTGGGAAGAGCGCATCAATTTCGATCGGCTGCGCCGCGAACGGTTGGCCCGCGTCAAGCAGCTGCTCAAAGCCGCGGAGATGGGCGCGCTGCTATGTTTCGATATGAACAACGTGCGCTATATCACGGCGACGCACATCGGCACGTGGGCGCAGGATAAAATCAATCGGTTTACGCTTCTGCCGCAGGATGATGATCCTATTCTGTGGGATTTTGGCTCTGCGGCTAAACATCATCAACTCTACTCGCCGTGGTTGGGCGAGGGACGCTCTCGGGCGGGCATTTCCATGCTGCGCGGTGCGATGTCGCCGGAAATGGGACGCGCAGAAGATGTGGCCCGCAAGATCAAGATCGAACTTCAAATGCGCGGACTGGAAAAAGAACCGGTGGGCGTGGATGTCGTCGAATTACCGGTTCTCTTCGCGCTGCAAAAAGAAGGGCTCCAAATTGTCGACGGGCAGCAGTTGATGTCCGCAGCCCGTCTGATCAAAACGCAGGATGAAATCTCATTGCTTACCCATGCGGCCGCACAAGTGGATGCAGCCTACGATGAACTCTACCGTGCGATGAAGCCGGGCATGCGTGAGAACGAAGCGGTCGGATTGGTCAGCAAGGTTTTGTACGATCTTGGTTCGGAATACGTCGAAGCAGTGAACGCCATATCGGGTGAACGCTGCAATCCCCATCCGCATGTTTTCTCCGATCGAATGCTGCGTCCCGGCGATCCGGTTTATTACGACATCCTGCAATCGTATATGGGCTATCGCACTTGCTATTACCGTTGCTTCACCGTGGGCTATGCCTCATATGCGATGGTCGATGCTTACAAACGCTGCCGCGATTATCTCGACGCAGCGATTGAGCTGGTACGCCCCGGTCGGACGACAGGCGAGATCGCGTCCGTTTGGCCGAAAGCGGAAGAGTTCGGCTTTCCGAATGAAGAAGCCTGTTTTGCGCTTCAATATGGTCATGGCGTCGGACTTGCCATCTGGGAGCAACCCGTGATCAGCCGGCTGGTCTCGATCGATCATCCGCATGAGATTAAGCCCGGCATGGTCTTCGCGCTTGAAACTTACTGGCCGTCGAGCGACGGCTGGAGTGCGGCGCGCATCGAAGAAGAAATCGTCGTCACCGAGGCCGGCCACGAAGTGATCACACGCTTTCCAGCGAATGAATTGATGGTTGCTGGACATCATTACTACACAGCGACTGGGCCACTGCCTACAACGCGCACGCACGAACCGCCGACCAGCGCGCATGTCCGATCGATGATCGATGCGGTGACGGCCAGCGCCCAGATGGAACGCATCTCAAGTTAGAGTAGGCAAGAGCACAAGGAGCGGGATTTGGCGACCAAGGTAGTGATGCCAGCGCTTGGCATGGCACAAGAAACCGGCAAGCTAGTGGAATGGCTTAAAGCTGAAGGGGACGCCGTTGAAAAAGGCGAGCCTCTCATGCAGATCGAGACGGACAAAGTCACGGTTGAGGTCGAGTCGCCCGCTTCAGGCATCTTGGCAAACATCAGCGCAGCCCCTGGTACTGATGTGGCAGTAGGCCATACGATTGCACAAATTCTTGGACCGGGCGAAATCGTACCCGCGTCCGAACCACCTGCTTTACCTGTTCAGGCTGCTCCGAAGAAAACCGGCAACGGTGAAAAAGCAGTTCTGCAAGTCAGTCCGGTTGCGGCGCGCATGGCAGCCGAACACAATTTAGATTTGCACTTAGTCAAACCTCGCGGTGAACGTATTGAGAAGGCAGACATCTTAGCTTTTCTTGATATGCATA
>JBGQGR010000594.1:0-2531 GCA_041497495.1 Anaerolineae bacterium
ATATCGGGATTACTTTGACATGCCGCCCGCGATGTTCTACCAGCAATTGGCGGAATACAAAGCGGCGGGCAAAGGCATGCCGACGACATCGCAACCGACGCCGGAAGATTTTCGAGTGGTGTATGAGGAGTTGGCTAAACAAGGTTATACCGATGTGCTCTCGGTCCAGCTCACTTCGAAATCGTCCGGCACTTATCAATCGGCGGTTTTGGCGTCTAGCATGGTGAGTACTATCAAAATCCATCCGGTCGATACATTAACCACCTCGATGACAATGGGTTTCATGCTGCTGGAAGCGATCGATCTGATTGGCAAGGGCGGCAGCATCGAAGAGGCCATTGCTAAGATCGAACTGATGAAAGCACACTCTTCATTGATCTTCACCGTGACCGATATGGAACACCTCGCCGCTTCTGGACGCACGGAAGGATCAGAAAAGGCAACCGATGCGGCCATTGCGGTAAAGCCGATCGTGTCAGTGACCGATGGAGTGCCGAAGGCCGTCGTGACAGAGCGCACGCAAAATGCTGCGCTGCAAAAGGTGATCGATCTTACCAAAGAGAAGATGGGGGGCGCAAAGATGAAGCACATGGCGATCGTTAACGGCAACATTGCCGATCGAGCGACGAAGTGGGGTGCTGAAGCAGCGAAAGCGTTAGGCTATAACGGTCAGCCGCTTGTCGTCGATTTTGGGCCTGCGCTGGCGGTGCACTTCGGTCCGGGCCTGCTCGGTGTGGCCGCGACTTGGGAATGAATCGACCGCGGACCATCGACAACAAACTGCAGTTGATTAAGTGATAATTGGTAGCTATCGTTGCTCAATGGTCGATCGGCGATCGACAGTGACCAACTGTGGTCTGCCGCCGATCGTCTATGGCCGTAAATGAAATATTTTACCGGAGGGAATATAGATCATGCGCCTCGGTGTCGTATTTCCACAAACAGAATTTAATGGTGACGCCACAGCGATCCGCGATTATGCCCAGACTGCTGAAGGTCTGGGCTTTTCGCATATTGTTGCGTTCGATCACGTGCTGGGTGCGAATCCCGATCGGCCGGGCGGCTGGCACGGGCCGTACACTTACCAATCGCCGTTTCATGAAGTGTTTGTGTTATTTAGTTACTTGGCCGGCTTGACGCGCCAGATCGAATTTACGGCGGGCGTGATCATTTTGCCGCAGCGCCAAACCGCGCTCGTCGCCAAGCAGGCCGCTTCATTGGATTACTTGAGCGGCGGACGATTTCGATTGGGCGTTGGCCTGGGTTGGAACGCAGTGGAATATGCGGCCTTGAATGAAAACTTCAACACGCGCGGCCGCCGCATCGCCGAACAGGTTGAAGTCTTGCGCGCATTGTTCACGCAAGAGTTGGTGAACTTCACGGGCAAATGGCACACCATTCCCGATGCGGGCTTGAATCCGCTGCCGATCCAACGACCGATCCCGATCTGGTTTGGCGGCACGGCCGATGCCGCGCTAAAGCGGATCGCCAAGGTCGCCGATGGCTGGATGTGCACTCAGCGCACACCGGAGATTGCCAAACCTGTGCGCGATGTGCTTGTCAAATATCTCGAAGAGGCCGGTCGATCAATCGATAGTTTTGGCATAGAAGGCAGAATCTTATACGGCGACGGCCAGCCCGATAGTTGGCTCTCCTCGATCGAGCAATGGATCGAATTGGGGGCGACGCACATTTCATTCAACACGATGGGTTCCGGTTTCAATACACCGGCCCAGCACATCGCTGCGATTCAGAAGATGGCGAAAGCCGTGATGGGTAAGTTCTGGTAATTCGTGGTTCGCGGGTGTGACTCTTGGTGTAAGGATTCAGCATGCCTGACGAAGAAAAGAAACATACCATTACTCCTGAGATGATCGCGGTTGCCGAGAAAATCATCGGCCTGACCTTCACTGACGCCGAACGCGAGTTGATGCTCGACGGGATCAATGAACAGCTGGGCGACTTGGAGAAAGTCCGATCGGTCTCGATTGATAACACGATCCCGACGCCACTGCATTTCGATCCGCGCCTGCCCGGCATGCAGTTCGATCAAGTTAAGAGAAAATCAAAGTTTGCGCATGTGCGTGCGCCGCAGGTGCCGGAGAATTTAGAGGAACTGGCTTTCTGCTCGACTGGCGAACTGGCCGCGTTGATTCGATCGCGCAAAGTTACTTCGTTGGCATTGACGCGGATGTACCTCGATCGATTGAAGCGCCACGATCCGATTTTGAAATGCGTTGTTACTTTGACTGAAAGCCTCGCTATCAAACAGGCCCGCCGCGCCGATCGAGAAATTGCGGCCGGTCATTATCGCGGTTTGCTGCATGGCGTTCCCTACGGCGCAAAAGATTTGTTGGCTGTACGCGGCTACAAAACGACGTGGGGATCAGAAACACATCAAGATCAAAGCATCGATCTGGACGCCACGGTGATCGATCGCTTGGAAGAAGCGGGCACTGTGTTGATTGCGAAGCTGAGTGTCGGCGCGTTGGCTTGGGGCGATGTGTGGTTCGGCGGTATGACGCGCAATC
>JBGQGR010000595.1:0-2514 GCA_041497495.1 Anaerolineae bacterium
ATAATTTGTTGAAGTGCGTGGAAGGCTGCAAAGTCGGCGTGGATGGTTTCGTGCTCGATCCGATTGCGTCCGGTGAAGCCGTGTTGACCGATACTGAAAAACAAATGGGTGTGGTGTTAGCGGACATCGGCGGCGGCACCACCGACATCGCGATCTTTATTGAAGGCAGCGTGTGGCATACCACGGTGCTGGCCGTCGGTGGCAATCACCTTACCAACGATATTGCCGTCGGCCTGCGGGTGCCGGCTGAGGCCGCAGAGCAGTTGAAGATCGAGTATGGTCATGCGCTGCATGAAACGATCGATCCGACTGAAGTGGTGCAAGTGAAAGCGTTTGGCGATGGCGGTGTGACGCGCGTGTCGCGCCGTGATCTGGCTGAGATCATCGAAGCGCGCGCGGAAGAAATTTATCAACTGGTTTTGCAGGAGATCAAACGATCGGGTTATGACGGACTGTTGCCGGCGGGTGTCGTGCTGGCCGGCGGTGCAGCACAGCTGCGCGGCCTGCGCGAATTGGGCCGGCAGATCTTGGGTCTGCCGGTGCGCGTGGGCAGTCCGCAAAACTTGAACGGCTTGGTCGATGCAATCGATTCACCCGCTTACGCCACCGCCGTTGGTTTGTTGTTGTGGGCGCAGCGGCAAGGCGATCGAGTGCCGATGTCGAACGGCAAGCGCGGCGATGGACCGGATTTGAACACGCGCTTCAGCAATTTCTTCAAGAAGATGCTGCCCGATCGGCATAGCTAAGTTCGATCGCGCGGTTGATGGATCGATCAGCCGCGCTCGAAGTGTCGATGTAGAAATCATTCAGGAGGGAATACTCATGCAACCGAATGTCAGCAGTAACGCAGAGCAGTACGCGCACATCAAAGTGGTGGGCGTGGGCGGCGGCGGCACGAACGCAGTCAATCGCATGATCGGCGAAGGATTGCAGGGCGTGGAATTCATCGCCGTCAATACCGACGCGCAAGCGTTGAAGATGACGACCGCACCGACAAAAGTGCGCATCGGCGATAAGCTCACGCGCGGTTTGGGCGCGGGCGGCAATCCCGAAGTCGGCGCGAAGGCCGCCGAAGAATCGGCCGACGATCTGCACGCCGCAATGAGCGGCGCCGATATGGTGTTCATCACGTGTGGTATGGGTGGCGGCACCGGCACCGGCGCTAGCGCAATTGTGGCACGCATCGCGCGTGAAGTTGGCGCATTGACGATCGGCGTCGTCACGCGGCCCTTCACTTTCGAGGGCCACAAACGATCGGCCGCGGCGGAGAACGGCATCAACGCACTCAAAGAACAAGTCGATACGTTGATTGCCATTCCCAACGATCGGTTGTTGGAGATCGTCGACAAGAAAGCGACGCTGCAGCAATCGTTCCGTGTGGCGGATGATGTCCTGCGGCAGGGCATTCAAGGCATCAGCGAATTGATCACGGTGCCCGGCTTGATCAACTTGGACTTCGCCGATGTGCGCACGATCATGGCCGAAGGCGGTGCGGCCTTGATGGCCGTCGGCACAGCCGAGGGTGAAGATCGCGCGATCAAGGCGGCGCAGCAAGCGATCACCAGCAAGCTGCTCGATGTGACGATCGATGGTGCGCATGGCATCTTGTTCAACGTCACCGGCGGTTCGAACATGACGCTGTATGAAGTGAATCAAGCGGCGGCGATTATCAAAGAGACGGCGCATCCGGATGTCAATCTGATCTTCGGCGCGGTGATCGACGACAAGATGGGCGATGCCATTCGCGTGACGGTGATCGCAACCGGTTTCGATCAAGCCGGGCCAACACCGATCCGCCGACGCGTCAGCGTTTCGGCGCAGCCGTCGATGATCGCTGCGGGCAGCAAGTCGATGCCGATGATCGATCAGTCGCTAGGCATCCCGGTCGATTTTCCGGTGCGCCAATTCGATAAGGACGATCTGGAAGTGCCGGCGTTCTTGCGCAAGCGCCGATAGATCAACGCGCTCGATCGTCATTGCGAGCGAAGACGACGCTTGCACCGCATGATCATCAAGTGAGATTGCTTCGACGTGAAACCCTGCACAATGCAGGCAGGGCGAGTGATGCGTCTCGCAATGACGTGCTAAGAATGTTTGAATCTCTATCTCGATCAATAGAGAGTTAGTATCACACGCATGATTCACTCCTCACATCGGTGAGAGGAGATAGCTGCGCGTCGCGTGCATGAATCGAATCACCTCCTGAAGATCTCAAATAGTATTGAACTCCCTCGATGGTCATCACAAAACATCGAGGGAGTTTTCTTTTTTCGTTGCAAAGTTGAACGCGTTGTCGCATCCATGTTACAGTTTGGTTTGATCGATCTTTTTTTAAGGTTTCTCTATTGATTTTGGAAAATTCTGTGCTATGATGATCGGGCATTCAAGCCCCACATCTTGGGGTTTCGTAGTCTCTAAGTACCATATGTAGTATCTGCGTTTGAAATGTGGCTTTATTTAGTTCATCCGGTCAAGAGATCATTTAGCACTTGTCTTCATTCAAAACATGAAATG
>JBGQGR010000596.1:0-2513 GCA_041497495.1 Anaerolineae bacterium
CGCATGCCGTGGTGTTAGCTGGAATCTTATTGCATGACATCGGCAATCAAATTCATCGCGTCAATCACGAAGCCTTCGGCTTGATCTTAGCTCAATCGATCGTCGAACGCCACTTCGCAGCGATCTACACTGATCCTGAGCAACTGCAAACGATGATCGGCTTCACGCTCTCGACGATCGCTAGCCATGACTGCAATCCCCCGCCCCTGACCATGGAAGGCGCGGTTGTGGCGGTGGCCGATGCCACAGACATGACCAAAGGCCGCGGCCGCGTCGCGTTCGATCTGGGCAAGATCGATATTCATTCGGTTTCCGCGTTAGCCATCGAAGCGGTCAGCATCCGATCGGGTTCAGCGACACCGATCGAGATCATCGTCTCGCTCAGCAATTCGGCCGGCATCTTTCAAGTCGAAGAAATATTGGCGCGCAAATTAGTCGTCACGCCGCTAAAAGATTTCGTGACCATTCGCGCTGTAGCCGCTTCCAATTTTCCCGAAGTCGATCAGCGGATCATCCACAGCGTCATCTTTGACAAAGGACGTTTTCGCGTCGATAATGATTCCAAAGATAGTCCACAGAATGACGATAATGTAATCGGCTGACAAGGAGGCCGCCATTTCTGCTCAACTGTCTATCCAATTGGAAGCCGTTCAGCACATCTATCGACCGAATGACAGCGTGCGCGGATCATTGAAGTTGATCGCTCGATCGGATTTGCATCCGCGCAGCATCATGCTGCATGCCGTCGGCGATGAGATCACTTCGCTCGGCCCGAACATCGCCATGAAAGCGCACACCCATCCATTTGATTTGGCCTTCAGTTTGTGGTCGCCGTCGATCGATAGCGATGTGCTCTCTAAGGGCGAACACATTTTTCCCTTTGAATTTGGGCTGCCCGCGATCCTGCCGCCCACCTTCAATGGCGATCTGACTCAGATCGTTTATCGGATTGAAGCCAAAGTCGATCTGCCGCTGCAGCCCGATCTGCGCGTTGAGCAGCCCTTCAGCGTTTACGTCGCGCCAATCGTCGATGCGGAAAAACCAGTGCGGGCCACCTCAAATTTGACCGACGGCTTGACGCTGGAACTTCAACTGAAGGCCGTCGCCTTTTATCCGGGCGATCACATTCTGGGCGAGGTGCAAATCATTGGCGGCGATGCGAAAACGATCAAGACCGCCACGGTCGATCTGCTGTGGCGCGAAAAAGGCGACGCGCACGATTTTGTCGATCATACCGAAGGTCTGAATGTGCGCGTGGAGATCGAACCAACGCAATTGATTAGCGGCCAACCGTTTCCGATCGATATCCCGATCCCTCTGGATGCCGACCCGTCGTTCGTCAGTCAACATGCGTCGATGACGCGGCTGGTTCGCGCGGAACTCAAATTGGCGGATGATAAGTCCTTGATGGCCGAAACGATAATCCGAATCGGTATGCGATAACACATTTAACCGCGGAGAACGCAGAGTGCGCTAAGTTCTTTTTTATCTCCGCGTTCTCCGCGAGCTCTGCGGTGAGATGCTTCGCTATGGCAACACTGTATCTTGGCACGCAAGGATTCTCTTACCAAGATTGGGTCGGCAACTTTTACCGGCCGCACACCCGCCCCGAAAATTATCTAGCGCATTACGCCAAGCATTTCCGCGCACTCGAACTCGACAATACGTTTTACGCAGTGCCGCGATCAACTTCCCTTCAGGCGTGGTATGACAACACTCCGCCTGATTTTATTTTCAGCGCCAAGTTTCCGCGATCGATCACGCACGACAAGAAATTGATCAATGCCGAAGCCGAGACGCACACTTTTCTGGAGATGATGTCCGGCTTGAAAGAAAAGTGCGGACCACTCGTGCTGCAATTCAAGTACGATTTCGATCCGAAGTCAGCCGACGACCTCGATCGGTATTTGGATCAACTCCCCAAATCGTTCCGATATGTGATCGAGTTTCGGCATAAAGGCTGGCTGCAAGATCGATACTTTGATCTGCTCAGCCAACATCGCGCCGCGTTTTGCCTGCACGATCTGTATTATCTGCCGAAAATCGCACGCATCACCACGGACTTCACTTACATCCGCTGGCTGGGCAATCGCAAGCAACTAAAACACTTCGAGCGGATCCAGATCGATCGGAGCACAGAGCAGACGTGGTGGAGCGGCATCGCTAAAGATCAATTGAAGCGGGGCATCGATGTGTACGGCTTCTTTAACAACTACTGGGCCGGTCACGCACCGTCGAGCGCGGAAATGTTTTTGAAGCAGTTAGTGGGTTGATGAAGAAAAGTGTGGTAAGTGACGAGTGAAAAGTGAATTAGCGAGTCAACGATAAGCGATAGGCCATCTGCTAGTTCATCCGCGCAATCAAAACCTTCAATGCTTCTCTCGCGGGCAGATAACCGGATTCAATCTCCAACGCCTTGCGATAGCAGCGAACGGCTTCGCTCCACGGCCCCATCTTTTCATACACGCGGCCCAAATTGCACCACGGATAATGCGGCGATTCGTAACGCGGCG
>JBGQGR010000597.1:0-2513 GCA_041497495.1 Anaerolineae bacterium
AAGTCTGTTGAGCGAGGCATCCCTCCAATTTCTAACCTCAAACAGCCAACATCAAGGTAGTGACAACTCTCTTCTCGCCAAATCTCCAATCGGCCCATTTGGATCGAGCGCGATGGCACGTTCAAATTCCAAGCGGCCTTCATCGGTACTGCGTTTCAAAAAGCGCCCGAGAAAATAATGGGCCGACGCAGATCGCGGATCGAGCTGCACCGCCGATCGAAATTCCTGATCGGCAAATTGAAAATTGCCGTACAACAAATAGGCGCGGCCCAACCACACATGCGCCTCGGCCTCATCCGGCGCGAGGCTCACCATTTTTTGCGCGGTGGTGATCGCTTGATCGATCGATCCATAACCGCGTCCTACATACAACTCACACAACGCCTGCCAACTCAACCCGTCATCCGGTCGAATGTCGCGCGCGACCTTCAACCATTTCTCCGCTGAACCAAAGTCCGATTGCCGCGAGTACGCGCGTCCCAATTCGATCGCGATTAAATAATTTTGCGGCTCATGATCGATTGCAGATTGCAGATCGATCAAGGCGTTCGATTGATCCCCCTGCGCGATCTCGTGCAGCGCGCGGAAATAGCGGGCGATCACCAAATCCCGATTGATCTCCAGCGCCCGATCGATCTGCGCGCCGCCGTCCTGTCCCAGCTGATCGAGTGTGAAGCCGTAGTAAGCAAACGCATCGCCGTAATTAGGATTCGCCACAGTCGCCGATTGAAATGCACGGGCGGCCATAATGAGATCGTTGCCCGCCAAATAAGCGCGGCCTAATGCCACCGCGCGATAAGCCGAATCGCTTGATTGTGGATCATTCAACGCGGCCAGAAACTCTTGCGCCTGATCGATCGGCGCTTGCGTGAAGTGATCTTTTGCGTTGATCGGATCATCGAGCGCGATCAGTTTGGCGTACTCGAAGTGAGCGATGGGCAAGTTCGATCGATTGAGCCAATTTTGCGCAACTGTTTTGGCTGTGTCGAATGTAACAGCACGCACGTCGGCATCGATCAAACGCAATATCGCCGTTGAATCGTCGGGGCGATCAAGCGTGGCGCTCAACCAAAAAGAGGCGGCTAATTCAAATTGCTGCATGGCTTCGGCCAGTGTTGCTCGACGGATTTCCACATTCCAGCGATCCGCGCCCGCAAGTTCGGCTAAATCTAATTGCGCGGAAGATCGGTCGAGATGGCGTAGACCGAAAGCACTGTCGCTTGATCGAAGATACAGCAGCGCATTCCACGGCTGCCGGATCAGCGCGGGCTGCAAAAATCGATCGGCTGCGTTGAACGCGTACGTCGATCGATATTGATCGCTGCGCTGAACGTACGCCGCCGCGATCGAATCATCGGGCCGAGCCACCAATAGCAGCGCCACACCGATCAGGATAAACAGCAAAACTCGAATGAGGTTCATTGGTGTAGAATTATAGCATCACTAGCTGCGACGCAGCTTACACACAAGGAGCCTCTCATGGATTTCATTCTCTCTGCCGAACATTCGATGGTACAAAAAATGGTGCGCGACTTCGGTGAGAAAGAAATCAAGCCGACGATCAAGGATTGGGATCGTAAACAAGAAATGAATCCGGCGGTCTTACCGCGTATGGCCGAATTGGGCATTTTAGGAATTTGCATTCCGGTGAAGTACGGCGGCCAAGGCTTCGATTACATTTCGCTTGGTCTCGCCTGCGAAGAATTGGAAGCCATCGATACGTCGCTGCGCGTGATCATGTCGGTGCACATGGGCTTGAATAGTTTAGCGCTGCTGCAATGGGGCACCGAGGACCAAAAGCAAAGATTTTTAGTGCCGCAAGCGAAAGGCGAGAAGTATGCCATGTTCGGTCTAACCGAACCGGGCGTCGGCAGCGATGTGGCGAATATGTCATCGACCGCGAAACGCGACGGCAGCGACTACATTATCAACGGCGAGAAGATGTGGATCAGTTTGGCAACGAAGGCCCATCACATTTTGTGGTTCGCCAAAACGGATGTTAACGCCAAAGACGCGCATGAAGGCATTACGGCCTTCATGATCGATACGAGCCTGAAAGGCGTGACGCGCGGCGACATTCACGGCAAACTCGGCGTGCGCGCCGGATCGACTGGCTGGGTGAATTGCAGCGATGTGCGTGTGCCGCAAGAAAATCGCATCGGCGAAGAGGGCGAAGGTTTCCGCATCGCGATGTCGGCGCTCGATAATGGTCGATATACCGTCGGGTCGGGCGCAACCGGTTTGATCAGAGCCTCGCTCGAAGCGAGTGTGAAATATTCGAAGGAGCGCAAGGCGTTCGGCAAAGAGATCGCCAAGCATCAATTGATCCAGCAGAAGATCGCGTTCATGGTGCAGAAGTACGAGATCGGCCGATTATTGTATCTGCGCGCGGGCTGGATGAAGAACATGGGCCTGCGCAACACGCGTGAGACATCGCTGATGAAATGGTATGCGACTGATGCGTCCTTCGAAGCGGCGAATGACGCGATCCAGGTTCACGGCGCGCTCGGCGT